>JAUNIK010000125.1 GCA_030523505.1 Prevotellaceae bacterium
TCAATTGTCAATTATCAATTATCAATTAATGAAAATCATTCATATCTTTCTTTCGTGATTTGTTCCAGGGACTTTCCACGGGTATTCGGGCAACCAGCAACTCCGACGATGAGCGAAACCAATAGCAATGCTATCATGCAATAGGTGGCAATGGTGAAGCCCTCGCCTTGCTCGCCGTAGATGTTGGTGAACTCCAATCCCCACAGTGCCGACAGTCCGCGAACAAGGAAGAACATCAGTCCCTGGGCTCCTGCACGGAACTTTGCCGGGAAGAGTTCTGTGCCCCACAGAGCATAGAATATCTGTACCGACAATCCTGCCTGTACTCCCCAGAGAATGGCGAATGCCCAGAGGCGTACAGTGCCATCGAGAACGAGGATGGCAACCCATGCGAGGATAGCAATGAGCAGTCCTCCGATGTATATCGACTTATGACTCACCTTATCAATGAGCATCGAGGTGATGAAGGTCACACCCACTGTGACAGCCCACTGACCGCAGTTGAGCCAGTTAGCCATCTCGTTGGACAGACCGGCATTCTCGAAGATATGCGGCATGAAGAACCCATTGACCGAAGCCACACAGTTCCATGTGAGATATATACAAGCAAGGAACGCCACAGTCTTCACGGCTGTTGAGTTGGTGAAAAGCAGACGGATGTTATCAATCAGTCCCGGAGCCTTCTCGCCACTACGCTTCTCGTTCTCCTTCTGTGCTATCCACTCCTGACTCTCACCGAGACGGCGCTGGAGGTTCCATGCTATGAAAGCCACGATGAACAGTGAGCAGAACACCACTCGCGATGAGTACACATTGAGAGCAGCCCCACTGATGTCGCTGCCCCCAAGAGTGTGGGCAATGGCAGATACGATACCGAACAGAGCTCCTCCTGCCACACCATCCTGGGCTGGAGCGAAGATGGCACCTAACAGCAGGATGATCATTGGACCGAGTCCCCACGACATCTGAGAGATGCATATATTACGACCACGGTTGTTTACCTCAGAACTCTCCGAGATATATGTCCACGATGCAGGAACACCGATACCCACCGAGATACCCGTTGTGAGGAATCCAGCGAAGAGCATCGGGATGTTTACTGCCGACATGACGAGCAGAACACCGAGCATATAGATGAGGAGGTTGTAGGTGTAGATGAACTTACGACCGTATTTGTCGGCGAGGAATCCGCCGATGATAGCACCGAGGGCAGCACCGAGACAGTTGGCACTGATGAAATTGAGCCATCCGAGATGCACTTCTGACAGTCCGAGATAGTTCTGCCACAGAGTTAGTCCACTGGCTCCGGCAACGATAGCTCCGGCATCAAGATAGTTGGTGAGCGACACAGCGATGGTGCTCTTCAAACTTCCTTTCTTACTCATAGCGGATATGTGTTAACGGTGACTTGTGACATTGGCAACATAACTGTCGATATCAGCCATGAAGGCAGCACCAACTGGTACGTTATGACGCTCGCAGAACTCATCGTAAACAGCCTGCCAAGGCATAGCCTTCGCCTCTTCAAGCAGTGCAAGAACCTTGTAGCCCTCGCCAGCAAGTTCGTATTTCGCTATTGTGGCTGTTGGTTCGAGAAGAGCACGGAGCATGCATTTCTGTGCTGAACGCGAACCGATGACATAAGCAGCGATGCGGTTTATCGAACCATCGAAGAAGTCGAGACCGTAATGAACGCGATCCAAAGCCCCAGCACGGACAATCTCCGAGAACAGTTCCTGTGTAGGATCGTCCATGATTGTGACATGGTCAGAATCCCAGCGTACAGGACGGCTCACATGGAGCATCAACTCTGGAACAAACTGCAATACGGCACTCACCTTGTCGGCAGGACTCTCTGTAGGGTGGTAGTGACCAGTGTCGATGGTGAGAATCTTGTTGTTCTTGGCAGCATAGGCTGTATAGAAATCGTGGGAACCCACGGTGAAACTTTCAAGGCCGATACCGAACACCTTTCCCTCGATAGAGTCTTTCATGTGTGGCTGCTCCTTTGCAAAAATCTCGTCGAGCGACTCTTTGAGCAACTGGCGATAGAGATAGTGGTTCACACTCTGGTCCTTCATTCCGTCGTGAACCCACAGGTTCATCAGTACTGGGTCGCCCTGTGCTTCGCCGATAGCGTTCGAGATGTCGCGGCAACGCTTTGTGTGCTCAATCCAGAAGTCGCGAATACCTTTGTCAGGGTTGGCGAGGGTGAGGTTGCCACTCTTAGGATGCGAGAACGAGGTGGAATTGAAATCCAAGAGGGTGTTGTTCTCCTTGCCCCATTCAATCCAACTCTGGAAGTGCTCTACTGTAACCTCATCGCGATCTACAACCTTTCCTTGGAAGTCACCGTAAATCTCGTGGAGGTTCAAACGGTGGTTGCCCGGGATGAGGCTCTTCGCCATGAGGATATCCTGTCGCAGTTCATCGATGTTACGCGCCTTGCCAGGGAAATCGCCAGTACTCTGGATACCCCCGGAGAGGTCGCCTCCCTGCACTTCAAATCCTGTTACATCATCAGCCTGCCAGCAGTGGAGCGACAGGTGGAAGTTTTCCATTTGTTTCAGCACCTCTTCAGTGTCGATGCCAATCTCCGCATATCGTTGCTTAGCAACCTCGTATGCTTGTTTTATAAGTTCTGGTTTCATATAGTTGTTTTTTTTGAATACGATAACGATGACTCCGGAGGGTCCTGAATTTTGATATTCCCCAGTGCAGTGGCCTCGGTCGGACCTGCGATGACAGGAATGCCTAACGCCTTCTCTGTCAAGGTGTTGAGCAATGTGTTCCTTGCTCCGCCACCTATGACATATAACTTCTCAATCTTGAATGGTGCCAGTTCCTGAAGCCACCCGAACACCGTCTTGTAGCGAGCCGCCAGACTCTCGAAGATGCTCCTCACAACCTCTGCGTCGTTGCGTGGGGTAGGGAGAGAGTGCTCTTTGCAATATTCGTTGATGGCGGTGAGCATTGACGGAGGGTTGGCAAAGGCATCATCGTCAGTGTTGAACACCGTTGCCGATGTGGCCTCCTCAAACATCTGCATTATCTCTGGATATGAATAGTCCTTTCCCTGTGCAGCCCATTCCTTACGGCACTGTTCGAGAATCCACATACCAGTGATGTTCTTCAATACGCGCGTCGTACCGTTGATGCCTCCCTCGTTGGTGAAGTTCAGTTCACGCGAACGGGCACTGATAATCGGTTTTTCGCTCACGATGCCCATCAGGCTCCATGTGCCACTCGACAAATAGGCGTAGTGCTCTCCCTCTTGGGCTGGAACGGCAGCCACAGCACTCGCCGTGTCGTGACCGGCAACAGCAATGACTGGGATGTCGTAACCGAAGTCGGCTATCTCACTGCGCAGATTTCCCAGCACTGTTCCCGGCATCACTATCTCGGCAAAGCATTCCATCTTTGCACCGGCCTTCTCTATCAGTTCGCTGTCAATCTGCTTTGTGTATGGGTTGAGAAACTGCGATGTGGAAAGGATAGTATACTCGCAAGCCATACGTCCCGACAGCACATAGTTGATGTAGTCTGGGATGAACAGATAGTGGGCAGCCTTGAGGAATGGTTCATAGTTCTGCTTATGGCACGCAAAAAGCTGGAACAGAGTGTTGAACGGCATGAATTGTATGCCAGTACGGTTATACACCTCCTCGAGACTTATTGCTTTGCAGTATTCCTCTATCATGCCCGTTGTATAAGGATCGCGATAGGCACGAGGCTGTGCAAGGGGTTTGCCGTTGGCATCGAGGAATATCATATCGCATCCCCATGTGTCCACACCGATGGAAACGATTCTGATATCCTTTTGTTCAGCGAGTTGTCGTAAACCGGTGGTAATCTCCCCGATGAGGAAGTCCATGTCCCAGAAGAACATCCCGTCAGATTCCTTTATTCCGTTAGGGAATCGGCGCACCACCTCCATCTCGCCACCATCGACAGGGCTTACGATGATTCGTCCACTCGTAGCCCCCAAGTCAACAGCACAGTAATATTGTTTTATATTAGGTTCCATATTATCAATTATTTTTCCTATAGCTACTCGGCGATATGTTTTCTATTCGTTTGAAAGCCGTAGAAAAATACAGCGGGTTGCTGAATCCCACCTCTTCCGATATCTCCTTGAGCGTTTTGTCGGTGTATGTTAGCAATTCCTTGCTACGCTGGATTCTCATTTTCAGTATGTGCTGATAAGGCGATATTCCCGTCTGTTCGAGGAAAATCTTCCTGAACCGACTATATCCGCAGTTCACCGCATCAGCCACATCCTCCGGGTGGATGTCCTTCTGGAAGTTCTCGTTCATGAAGTATATTGCCTGTCTGACGGTCTTCGCGTTGTGATCGCCATCCTCGTCCATTCCGTCGAGGGTGTATATATGTCCGAGGAGCATGTTCACACATCCCGCAAGCATCTGCTGGTATCCACGACGCATCTGTTGTGCTGCATCGATGGCAATGCGATATGTCTGTGCAATATCCTCGCTGATACCCACACGGAACACCGGATGGTCCTTCGCAAAGAAACCGTTTTCCACACGCGAGTCGATGTTGGGACCGTTGAAACCAATCCAGAACTCATCCCAACCAGTGTTTGTGTCGGGGTGGTAAGTGTGGCGCTCCCCAGGGAAGAGCAGTATCACATCGCCAGCCTTTATTGTGCGCTCTGCAATATGCTCCGACTTGAACACTCCGCTACCTTTTATAATATATATGAGTTGGTATTCGTCGAGCACCCTACCTTTGTTCGGACGGAATATATGGCTTATAGGATGGTTCTGTGGAGGGTAACACTCCCCACGACCAACCTTCTGAAATCCCACACAGTTGACCGAAAGTCCCCAAGCGAGGTCTCTGTCAGCCGAAGGAAGATATTTCAGGGTAATATTATCCATCTTTTGTGTCAATAATTATAGGTTTATAGGTTTTCTTCTGCAAATGTAATATAAATAATCCGTTCTTTCGCTCTTTATTGCAATAAAAAATCAAAGATAATCATTTTTAGTAGTATTAATGTCATAATTCGAATAATAGTCCCTCTCCCGTATCACTTCGTTAGGACGAGGGCGTTGAAATGCTTTTCCTCGTCTTGTTCCCTGCAATACATAGCAGGGCTCCATTTTTTTCACTTGTTTTGCAAACTCGCCTTTGCAAAACACTGTGCTAACGCAAAAAACTTACACTTTTGAAGCTTTGGTGTGGTCTTTTTTGCAAAATAAATGTTCTCAATAGGAAAATTATTGTTATATTTGCAAAATATTAGCGGAATGCGGCTCACATTCTGCTAAGCGCAAGTGGACAATAATATTTAATAAATTATATAACATGACAAGTTTTGGTATTGCCATAGTCGCAGTGTTCATCATCGGCTATGTGTTCATCGCTCTTGAAAGCGTTACAAAGGTCAACAAGGCTGCTATCGCCCTGTTGATGTGTGTCATCTGCTGGTCGCTCTATTCTATCGGATGTGCTGAAGGTGCTATTGCTGCTGGAAGCCTCTTCGGACAGGGTGGCGTTGAAATCCACGAGTTGGGCAAGGTCATCGAGGAGTATCTCGGTGAGGCCGGCACAACATTGTTCTTCCTTATGGGAGCAATGACAATCGTGGAGATTGTCGATCAGCATGGTGGTCTTAACTTCGTGTCTGACATGATCCAGACTCGCCACAAGCGTAAGCTCCTCTGGCGTGTAGCATTCATGACAGCTATTCTCTCGGCTGTCCTCGACAACCTCACAACATCTATCGTGATGGTAATGATCATGCGTAAACTGGTGCCAGATGCAAAGGATCGTTTGTGGTTTGATGTTACAGTAATCATCGCTGCCAACTCAGGTGGTGCGTTCTCGCCAATTGGGGATGTAACAACCATCATGCTTTGGAACGGAAAGCAGATCACTGCTCTCGGTGTAATCTGCCAGATCATCATCCCATCGTTCGTCAGCTTCATTGTTCCTACACTCATCTTCCAGCAGAAACTCGAAGGTGCATGGGTACTCTCTACAACCAAGGCAGAGCGTGCTGCAGCCCGTCCTGACATCGTCACCCGTCGTCAGCGCACAGTAATCTTCTGTGTAGGTGTTGGTGGTCTCTGCTGTGTACCAGCATTCCACCTCTTCACTGAGCTCCCTCCATTCATGGGTATCCTCCTCGTGCTTGGTCTCCTCTGGTTCACCACTGAGGTTATCTACCGTCATCAGGATGAGAACGACCCAATGGCAAAGCGTGTGTCAAACATCCTTGGTAAGGTCGATATGACAACTATCCTCTTCTTCCTTGGTATCCTCATGGCAGTTTCTGCTCTTGGCAAGATCAACGCCCTCACAACTCTCGGTGAGTGGCTCGATGGAGCAACAGCAAGTCTTGGTGAGATGCAGCACTATGTTGTTACTGGTGTCATCGGTGTTCTCTCGGCTATCGTCGATAATGTACCACTCGTAGCAGCATCAATGGGTATGTACGACATTGCTCCAATGGGCGATATGGCATGCGACGGAATCTTCTGGCAGCTTCTCGCTTACTGTGCTGGTGTCGGTGGTTCTATGCTCATCATCGGTTCTGCAGCAGGTGTTGTTGTAATGGGCTTGGAGCACATCAGCTTCGGTTGGTACCTCAAGAATGTTACATGGAAGGCATTCGTAGGATATCTTGCTGGTATGGTTTGCTACTGGCTTATCCACGGCCTTATCGTGCCACTCTTCGCATAATTAATGAATAGAATTCTAACAGCGATAATTGGTCTGCTCTGGGCGGTTTCTGCATCAGGGCAGACCATTTTTGATACCTATCTCGACCGTGCGAAGGCCTTTGCTACAGCTTTCCCACGCGAGAAGGTGCATCTCCATTTTGACAACTCCAGTTATTATCAGGGCGACACGATATGGTTCAAAGCCTATGTCGTGACTGTCGATGACAATAAGTTCTCGCGTATTTCGAAGCCGCTATATGTGGAACTCGTCGATCAGTCGGGCAATGTTATGGAACGCCAGATAGTGAAACTCGTGGATGGTCAGGGTGAAGGACAGATATCGCTTGCCAACACATTCTTTACTGGATACTATGAGGTGAGAGCCTATACCAAATGGATGCTCGCCTTCAATGATGACGACTATTTCTCGCGCACACTGCCCGTCTATCGTCGCACGATAGGCACACGCAACGGTGCACGCCAGATAGCCGAATACCGCATGGACGACAGTATGAAACAGCGTCCGAAGAACAAGCTCGATGTACTCAACGTCAACTTCTACCCAGAGAGTGGAACCCTCATAAAAGGAGTGCCTACTGTGATTGGTTTCGAGACTTTGAGTCGCGATTCCGGTTGGGTGAATGTCAACGGCGTTTTGTTAGGGGCTGATGGTAATCCTGTAATGCCGGTATCAACCATCCACGATGGCATGGGCACGTTTGTGTACACCCCGGGTGATAAACCTGCCACAGTGGAGATTGAGTTCCAGGGAAAGAAACGCTCTTTCCGTTTGCCGAAAGCCGACGACAATGGATATAATGTACGCGTGAATGCACGCGAGGATATGTTCGATGTCACCGTCACCCGTTCAGCCACCACCCCTGCCTCTCCTCTCGCCCTCTTCGTTTTCTCGCAGGGCCAGCCATGCACCTATGTGCCCATTAATTTCGCCACCGTTCCCGACGCTTCTCCGTCGGGCTCCACC
>JAUNIK010000126.1 GCA_030523505.1 Prevotellaceae bacterium
TGCTTACGCTCTTCACATAGTCGCCAGTGCCCTTTGTCTCGATGACAAGACGATCGGAACCGTAGTACTTTGGGTCAAGATGGATGGTAACCTTTGAGAAGGTAGGTGTTGTGAGAGTGTACTCAGGAACGCCAGGACAGTCAGGATAGAATCCCATCATAGAGAACATTGCCCAGCACGACATTGTGCCAGTGTCGTCGTTGCCAGGGATTCCCCAAGGCTTGTTGAGGAAATACTCAGCCAGCAGTTCCTTGACAAGTTTCTGAGTGCGCCACTCCTCGCCCTTGAAATAAGAGAAGAGATAAGGATAAGCGATGTCAGGTTCGTTGGCAGGATCATAGTTCTTGCGGTCGAAGACACTCTGCAGATGATCAACGAACTTCTTCTTGCCACCCATCAGTTTGCACAAGCCCATGACATCATGAGGCACATAGAAAGTATAGTTCCATGCGTTGCCCTCGTGGAAGCCAGGTGATGGTTCGAAGTTCTCGCCCTGCTTAGGGTCGAAAGGCTCGTAGAACTTACCTTCCTGAGTGATAGGACGCAGAGTGCCATACTCCTTTGAGAAATATTTCTTGTAGCCCATGGACTGCTTATAGAAACGGTCGGCATCCTCGTTGTGGCCTAAAGCACGCGCGAAGGTTGACAGAGCGTGATCAGCAACATAATACTCGAGAGCATGAGACACCGAGTTGTCATACTGGCTCTCCATTGGGCAATAGCCACGCTTAAGATATTCGTCAATGTCAGGACGTACAGGATTGTCCTTGCCTGGGGTAGTAGCCGATTTCACCATAGCCTCGTAGGCAGTGTTCACGTCGAAGTCGCGGAAGCCCTTCATCCATGTATCAACGATGATAGGCAAGGCAGGGTCGCCTTCCATCTCCATTGTCTCGCGACCGTAGAGTTCCCATTTAGGCAACCATCCCCACTCCTTATACATATTGATAAAGGTATCGATCATATCCATCTGCTTCTCAGGGAAGAGCAGAGTCATCATCTGATGCACATTGCGATAAGTATCCCAGAGAGAGAAAACGGTATAGCGGTTGCGGGAAGTCTTGCCCGTAGTCTCATGTTCCATGATAGGATATTCGCCGTTCACATCCTGGAGGATTCCCGGATGGATGAGCATGTGGTAGAAAGCAGTGTAGAAGACAGTCTTCTGGTCGGCAGTGCCACCCTCCACCTCGATGGTAGAGAGGATATCGTTCCAACTCTTGTAAGCCTTTTTCTCTGCATTGTCGAAAGAAAGCCCCGCCTGTTCCTTGTCGAGATTCTCGCGAGCATTCTCGATGCTTGTGAACGACACACCCATGCGAACCTCAATCTGCTCGCCGTCGGTAGTGTCGAAATCGAACCACGCACCGATATCATCGCCCGAGATGTCACGGCGATAGCCAGTATAAAGCTTGTATTTGCCCGCAGTATCATCCCAAGCAGCCTCGGCAGTCATAGGGCGCATCTTCTTCCAGTAGCCGCTCTTCTTTGGAGTTTTGCTCAGACGCATCACGAAGTAGATTGGGAACACACTCTGAGGGAAGTAGCAGAAAGTGCCCAGAAGCTTTGTACCCTCAATCTCGCGGTCGCTGACAAACTTCATTGTTGCACCAGTCTCGTTGGTAAGACCCTCGCCCAAGTTGAGGAGGATATGCGACTCGCCGGCAGGGAAGGTGTAACGCTCGATGCTGGTACGAGGAGTGGCTGTCAGTTCCGCCTTGATGCCGTACTTGTCGATAGTGGCAGTGTAATAGCCCGGACGAGACACCTCGCCAGAGTATTTGCTGCCATAGTTGTGATAGTCGACATCCAGTTTACCCGTAGTAGGCATGGTGAGCAGCGAACTCGTCTCAGGACATCCCACACCACTCATGTTCACATGGGCAAAGCCAGTGAGGAAACAGTTGGTGATGTCGTAAGGAGTGCTCCACCAGCGAGAATCCTTGTCGAACTTATTCTCCGAAGAGCCCATCACATTGAATGGAGTCACAGACATAAGTCCCTGTGGACAGATAGCGCCAGGGTTGCATGTACCGAAGTTAGTTGTGCCGATAAATGGGTTGACATAATCAGCAGGTTGCTTCTCTGCCCAAACCATTGTAGCAGAAGCAACAGCGAGAATCAAGGAGATAATTTTTGCTTTCATACCCCAAAATTAAGATAAAAAGGCGAGATTTCCAAACTTTCTTTCAATAATTTGTGTTGTTACACAAAAAACGCCCAAGTTCGCTGCAGAACTCAGGCATTTTTTATCTTTTAGGGACCTCGGGAAAAGCCGAGGGGACGGTGGTTGCTTTTTTGGAACCTCGGGAAAAGCCGAGGGAACGGTGGTGGGGATTAGCCCACCTGACTGCCTGGCTTCACCTCCTTAGAGGTAGTTGTTACCGACAGAGTGCCGTCGTAGTTTACAGCCGAGAGAATCATACCCTGACTCTCTTCGCCCATCATCTTGCGAGGCTCGAAGTTGGCAACGAAAAGCACCTGCTTTCCAACCAGTTCCTGAGGATCCTCGTAATAGGCAGCGATACCCGAGAGGATAGTGCGACCATCCTTTGTACCATCATCGATGTGGAACTTCAGGAGTTTCTTTGATTTCTTAACCTTCTCGCAAGAAGTTACGAGACCAACACGGATGTCGAGTTTCTCGAAATCATCGAAGCTTACATTCTCCTTGATAGGTTCTGGCTCGTAGTTTGCAGCCTCGTTAGCCTTCTTTGTATCCTCGAGCTTCTGGAGCTGTGCCTCGATGACGCTATCCTCGATTTTCTCGAAGAGCAATGCTGGTTCAGCCAACTGATGACCAGCCTTCAGGAGGTCGGTGCTGCCGAGGCTCTCCCACTCGAATGAATCGAGGTTGAGCATCTCGCGGAGTTTCTTGCTTGAGAATGGGAGGAATGGTTCGAATGCGATGGCGAGGTTGGCAACCAACTGGAGCGAGACGAAGAGTATGGTCTTCACACGCTCAGGATCAGTCTTCCAGACCTTCCAAGGTTCGCACTCTGTGATGTACTTATTACCGATACGAGCAAGGTTCATAGCCTCCTTCTGTGCATCGCGGAACTTGAACTGATCGAGCAAGGTCTCTACATTGGTTTTAACATCGCCGAACTCGGCGATGGTTTGTTTATCGACATCAAGCAGTTCGCCACAAACAGGGACAACACCCTCGAAATACTTCTTTGTAAGCTGGAGAGCACGGTTTACGAAGTTGCCGTAGATAGCCACCAGTTCGGAGTTGTTGCGCTCTTGGAAATCCTTCCAAGTGAAGTTATTGTCCTTGGTCTCAGGAGCGTTTGCAGTGAGAACATAACGAAGCACATCCTGCTTTCCAGGGAAGTCAACGAGATATTCGTGGAGCCATACAGCCCAGTTGCGTGAAGTAGAAATCTTATCGTTCTCGAGGTTGAGGAACTCGTTTGAAGGAACGTTGTCAGGCATGATATACTTGCCGTGAGCCTTCATCATGACAGGGAAGATAAGGCAGTGGAATACGATATTGTCCTTGCCGATGAAGTGAACCAGACGAGTCTCCTCATCCTGCCACCACTTTTCCCAGTTGCCCCACTTCTCAGGGTTGTTGTCACACAGTTCCTTGGTGTTAGAGATATAGCCGATAGGAGCATCGAACCATACATAAAGCACCTTTCCGTCGGCACCCTCGACTGGAACAGGGATACCCCATTCGAGGTCGCGAGTCATAGCACGAGGCTGGAGGTCCATATCGAGCCAAGACTTACACTGGCCGTAAACATTTGAACGCCACTCCTTGTGACCGTCGAGGATCCACTCCTTAAGCCACTGCTGATAGTCGCCCAGAGGGAGATACCAGTTCTTGGTAGGTTTCTTCACCAGACCGTGACCAGGGTTGTTCTTGTTTGTAGGGTTGATAAGTTCATCAGGAGAAAGAGTAGCCCCACACTTCTCGCACTGGTCGCCATAAGCACCCTCAGCACCGCAGCGAGGACAGGTGCCCACGATGTTACGGTCGGTAAGGAATTCGCCAGTCACCTCATCGCAGTACTGCTCCTCGGTAATCTCCTGAAGTTTGCCCTCATCGTAGAGCTTGCGGAAGAAGTCTGAAGCGAACTTGTGATGTATATCGCTTGTTGTGCGCGAGTAGATATCGAACGAGATACCGAAGCCCTCGAACGAATCCTTGATCATCTTGTGGTAGCGGTCAACCACCTCCTGAGTTGTGATACCCTCTTTGCGAGCACGGATTGTTACAGGAACACCATGCTCGTCGCTACCGCCGATGAATACAACTTCCTTCTTCTTCAGACGCAGGTAGCGGACATAAATATCTGCTGGGACATATACGCCAGCCAAGTGGCCGATATGTACACCGCCGTTAGCATAAGGCAGTGCAGCAGTTACAGTAGTTCTTTTGTATGCCATTTCTATATTTCGTTGTTTTTTTTATTTCAATTTGCAAAGTTACAACAAAACCACGGGATTTCAAAGAAAAACATAGTTTTTATTAAAACTCAGGTGCATTGACGAGCCATTGAGGGTGACGAGTAGGGCTGCCCTTATGGTCAACGAATGTCAGACGACCGTCGATATCCTTCAATTCCATAAGAATCATAGGGCGCTGGTTGTAATCGCCTCGCTTTGGAATCAGTCCGTCGCAATGGCAATGCATCACCATAAACATACGTCCGTTTTTGTCGGTTATTATTTCTCCGTTATGTCCCGGACCGTTGAGTATAGCGTCCTTGCTCTCCGACACGAGAATATCCTCAGGCTCAGTCCATCCGCCAGTGAGGCTATCGGATGTGGAAACGCAAAGAGTATACTCGTAGGTGTTGTAATGATTCTTCGAACAAAAGAAATAATACTTGCCGTTGTGCTTATACACATACCCCCCCTCGTATGCGGTGGTTATATAATAAGGTTTGCTGCCTTTAGCATAGTGAATGCCATCAGGAGCCAGTTCACGGATGTAGTTGCCCTTGCTGTTCACATCGCCATAAACCAGATACTGGCGACCATCATCATCAAGGAAATACTGACCGTCCTGAGGAGTAGGATGCTCCGGATTGCCCACATTCAGGGTGTTCACATATCTGAACTCGCTGTCGATGTCATCAGCCACGCACACCACCTGACGATCGTTCTCCATAGATACAAACAGTGTGAGGTAAACCACCACCTTACCATTGATCAAAGCCGGACTTGGAGCCCAGTAGTTGATGTGCTCATTGTCCTTTGCCTTGGTCTTCATCGGGTCCAGCTTGCCGTCGCCATAAGGATCGCGAGGACTCTTGCCCGGGAACATATTACGATAGAACTCCCAGTTGCAGAGGTCCTTGCTGCGGTATATGCCCACAGGGAACCCCGTCTTGAAACAGTAGAACCAGTCATCAATCTGCACTACCGACGGATCGGCACAATCGAACGGAGTTACCGGATTTATTGCCAAACGTGTGTTGGCAGCATCCTTTCGCATCTGGAGCATCTGCTGGTCGAATGCTGTTGCATCCTGCGCCATCAAAGCGCTGCAACATATAGTGCAGAGAAATACAAGGGATAGAAATCTTTTCATAATGTTTTTTGTTTTAATTTGTTGCAAAGATAGTGTTTTTATTTCTAAAAAGAGCCTTTCCTCCGGGAAAATATTGTTCTGCTGATAAAAATGACCAAGGCTGTGGAGTTCTACAACAATGAACGCCCTCACATGAGCCTCGATAACATGACGCCACGTCAAGCAGCCTCCTACAAGGGTAAAATCAATAAAAAATGGACCAGTTATAGAGAAAAGTACTTGCAAAATTTGGAGATTAAGGTAGGATTCACTACCTTTGTGGAACATGGTAATAAGTCTGTTAATTTTATAGATTATTTTATTCAAACTGGGAGAGAGGGGAGTATTAAGGCCCCCCCTTTTTTCGTTTATTATGAAAAAGTATTTATTTTCCCTGCTATTCTTGTTCTGTGGAATGACAAGAATAAATGCCAATGATATTGTCCTGTCGAGAAACGATGTTACAATTGTGATGTCGGCAGATATGGATGAACCAGTAAAACTTGCTGTGGAATCACTTTGTAAGGATTTCAACAAAGTTATGGGATTCTCCCCATCAATATCTAATATCTTTGAAAAGGGGAAGATAAATATTGTAATCGAAAAAAACACAAAAGTGGGCGGCTATGAAGCTCATGAAATGAAAATTGATACCAGGAAGAATGTAATACACCTGAGCGGAACTGATATGCGTGGTGTCATATACGCAATCTATTCATTCTCAGAGAACATCCTTGGCGTGCCTGCTCTGTGGTACTATTCTGGATGGGAACCGAAACAAAGGGAGCAGATAACAGTTAAAACTTCGGATAGCAGAAAATGGAATGAACCTGATGTTAAATATAGGGCATGGTTTCCTAATGATACTGATCTGTTCGTGCCATGGAGAATGCTGAACATGGAGAATAATGAGATGTGGATGGAGACAATGCTCCGCCTGAAGATGAACACAGTTGAACTTGAGGCGACAGTGACCTATAATAATCAGAAACTAAGCGGCAATGCCCAACTGCTTAAAAAGTATGGATTGATTTTGACTTCTCATCACCATGTAGCAATGAACAATAATTTCCAAAATTGGGAAGGATATTGGCGCAAGGTAGGAAATATGGAACCTCCAAAGCTGCTGCTTAGTGACATGAAGTCTATTAAAGAATTCTGGCAGTATAGCATCAATACTGTATTGAAGAATAAGCAGGAAAATATTTGGCAGATATCATTCCGAGGTATCAGTGACCAACCTTTCTGGGCCGCTTTCAGTGATGCCCCCGAGAGTGATTCTCTTAGAGCAGAAGTAATTAATAGAATGCTCTCAATTCAACTTGAAATGATAAAGAAGTCTACAGGGGAGGAACACCCTGTTGTTCGTATGACTTTTTATGATGAATTATCGGATATGCTGGCAAAGGGCTATTTGAAACCACCAACTGGAGAGAATATCCTTTGGACTTTTGTTGCAGCACGACGCGACCACTATCCTAATGACGACCTTGTAAACATGGATTTTACGAAAACCAAAGTTAATCTTGGTTACTACATGAATCTGCAGTTCACTTCAACAGGTTCTCATCTTGCAGCAGCAGAAAGTCCATGGAAAATGGAATATAACTACAGGTATGTCGCATCGAAAGCCCCTCTGTTATTCTCTGTAGTAAATGCAGGAAACATACGCGAACATATAATTGAACTCGCTGCAAATGCGTCTATGATGTGGGATATGTCTGAATATTCCTCAGAGCGTTTTGTACGTGAATTCTGTTCACGATATTTCGGTGAAGACAATGCAGAAGCAACATATCTCTTACTTGAAAGCTATTATAATGCTTATTGGCAGCCAAAACGTCCTGATTTCAAGGACATGAAACGACAGTATCTTTTCCATGACCTGCGATGTGGTAAAGTGATTGATCAGATAGGCAAGCGATTCTTCGATTATAATGACAATCCGTTGTTTGATATAGGATTCGAAAGAGTAAAAGGTCGCTCATTCAGAATACAAGGCAACAATCAGGTTGATTCTCTCATTGTGCA
>JAUNIK010000127.1 GCA_030523505.1 Prevotellaceae bacterium
GCGGTACGCAGTGCGTCCTCTTATCTGATGGCAAATATTGGACGTGAGATAACGACTTTCCTCAAAGCGCAGGGTGCAGCGGGTGTGGCAACATTCGCTGACTATATGATGCGTGTGTTTGTGGATAAGATCCTAGCCATCGGATATCTGCATGCTACATTCGTCGGTGCTGTGACGGGTGGTGTTGTGAATTGCATCATCAACTACAAATGGGCTTTCGGCGACCATGACCGTTCGAAGAAGTCGGTGGCATGGCGATATCTCGTTATCTGGACTGGTAGCATCCTGCTCAACACCGGTGGTACTTGGTTCTTCAAGGAGATAGTGGGAATGAAGGCGTACTATGCTATGATGGTGACCTCGCTCTTAGTGGCTGTGTGCTGGAACTATCTGATGCAACTTACGTTCGTGTTCGGCAAGAAGAAACTGCTGTCCGACCGTGCCAAGGCACGCAACAAGCTGATTGTGAAATTTGTGAAAGACCATCTGATAAGAAGGGATGAACAACAGAATCCGTAACATCTTCTTCGTAGCAGGACTCGTGGCCATCGTGGTGATGTGCTTCACCTTCGATGTGAGTTTTGCAGAGCTGTGGGCGAGTATCACCAAAGCCGGCTACTGGCTCGTGGCAATCCTCGTGCTCTGGGCATTCCTCTATGCAATGAACGCCCTGTCGTGGAGGGCTATCATCTCGGGATCGGGCAAGGAGAATGTGGGGTTCTGGTATCTCTACAAATTGACAATAACTGGCTTCGCGCTGAACTACGCCACTCCAGTGGGACTGCTCGGCGGTGAGCCGTACAAGATAATGGAACTGACACCGCACATCGGGGTGCAGCGCGCCACATCGTCGGTGGTGCTGTTCTCAATGATGCATATCTTCTCGCATTTCTGGTATTGGGTGACTGCCATCGTGACTTATCTGGTGCTTGCCGCCATAGGCAACCTGTCGTTGGGACCAGGAATGGCTATCATCCTCGTGCTGATGAGCGTGTTCTGCGCATTGGGCATCTATCTATTCGTGAAAGGCTACGAGAACGGCATGGTGGTGAAGCTGTGTAACATGGTGAGCCATATCCCCGGACTGAAGAAATGGGGTAGGGGATTCACAGAGAGGAATGCCGACAACCTGAGAAAGATTGACAGTCAGATATCGCAATTACACGACCAGGGTAAGCGACAGTTCTATACAGCCCTCGCACTGGAATACGCCGGACGAATGTTGCAGGCGTTCGAGATATATTTCGTGCTGCGACTGTTCGACACCGGTGGCGACGGAGGAGTGATAACATTCATCTATGCGTTCCTCATCCTCGCCTTCACATCGCTGTTTGCCAACCTGCTGTTCTTCTTCCCACTGCAGTTGGGTGGCAGAGAGGGAGGCTTCGCGATGTCAACAGCGCAGATGGGAATGACCAACTCCATCGGTATCTTCGTGTCGCTGATATGCCGCGTGAGAGAGATGTTCTGGTTGGGCGTCGGTTTGTTGTTAATGAAAATAGGAAACAAAAAATAAAGTATTATGAACTACAGAGACATTATTCAGAAAATCATCTACTACCTCATCAACCCGCTCATCATGGGAATGATAAAGGTAGGCATCACCCCGAACCTCGTTACTTTCGTGGGATTCCTTGGAAATATGGTTGCTGCGGGAATGTTCATCTATGCTGCTAACCTCGCCGACGGACAGTATTCATGGATAGGCTATGGCGGTTGGGTGCTCATCGTTTCAAGCATTTTTGACATGATGGACGGCCGTCTGGCACGTCTTGGTAACATGTCATCGACCTTCGGAGCCTTCTGGGACTCGACCCTTGACCGCTATTCAGAGCTCGTGTCGCTCGGCGGTTTGGTAGGATTCTACTTTGCCCTCGATGGCACCACCTGGGGCTTGGACAACACCGTATGGGGTATCGTCACCCTCGCTGCGATGATCGGCAGTGTGATGGTAAGTTATGTGAGAGCTCGTGCCGAAGGTCTCGGTTTGGAGTGTAAGGTAGGACTGATGCAGCGTCCGGAGCGTGTGGTAGTGCTCTGTTTAGGTGCTATCATCGCAGGTTTCACAGGCAGTGGTATCCCAGTATGCGTCGCAGTGGCATTGATAGCCGTCCTCGCGAACATCACCGCATTCTGGAGAATACAGCATGTGTATAAGCAGTTGAAATAACCCTCACGGCCGGACCCTCTCCGCCCGCTTTGCGGGCACCTCCCCCCATGATGGGGAGGCCTTTAAAATGCTTCGTACAATATAAATATAATAAGGTGCCATCGTAATGATGACACCTTATTTATATATAGGGAGAGGGTCTTTACTTGGTCTGCACCTGCTGGCTCTTTGCTGCGTCCTCGGCAGTGATTGGCTTGTAGTCGTTGGCCATCGGACGGAACTTCAATGTGCTGAGGTCAAGAGTGTTGCTCTTGTCCTTGACAGCCTTCATCGATACTACCACAGCGTTACGCTCTGGACCCATCACTGGCTGCTCTACAGCATCAGTCCAAGGAGAGTAGGTGATCTTGCCATCAGCAACAACTGCCAGGCGGATCTTTCTGCCCTCATGCTGACGGTTGCCAGCAACCTGCACCATCTTGACAGTAAGCTTGCCGTTCACCTCCTCAGCAGAGAAACGGTACTCGGCGAAGTCACCATGCTTGTAGCCATAACCATCGCCGGCATCCTCGTAGAGATGGCCCTCAGCATAGCCCTCTGCGTCTGGGTTGACGAGCAGTGTGAGTGAGTCGGTGTTATACTCTACGGTGTTCTGGAAGAGGTTTGTCATTGGAACGATAGCACCGCTACGCAATGCCACGAATGCCTGATAGCCGTCATCGACCATCTTACCCTTCTTTGTCACACCCTCGAATGGAATGATGTCCCAGTCGCCCTGAGGAATCTTCGCATCGTCAGCAAAACGAGGGATGATCATCAGGTCGTTACCCAAGAGGTATGTATGCTGCTCAGCACGGAGCGAGAGGTCCTTGGTGTCAGCCCAGAATGCAGGGCGCATGACAGGAAGACCAGCGGTAGAAGCCTCGCGGAACAAGGTATATATATAAGGTAAGAGCTGATAACGACGGTTGATGGCAGTGCGGCATACATTCTCCACCTCAGCGCCCATAGCCCAAGGCTCCTGATCGACAGTGCCATCGCAGCTGTGGTTACGGGTGAATGGGAAGTAGATACCCATCGCTGTCCACTGAGCGAGGAGTTCAGGGTTACAGTCACCGAGGAATCCACCGATATCCGGACCGTTGAATGCCTGACCAGAAAGACCCATGTTGAGAGTCATCGCGATAGAACCCTTCATCTGCTCTGGGTTAGAGAAGTTATCGCCAGTCCATGTGGCAGCGAAGCGCTGACCACCGAGGAAGTTTGAACGAGAGAGTACGAAAGGACGCTTGTCTGGGTTGGCAGCGAGGATACCAGCGCGTGAACCCTTCACCATGTTATATCCGAAGACATTGTGATAGCGCACATGGTTGCCCTTAGCGTGAGGAGTGCTGCCGAGATGCACATTGTCATCAGGCATGGTCATCTCAGTACCACCGCCGAATACAGCAGGTTCGTTCATGTCGTTCCATACACCATCGACACCCTGTGCCATGAAGTCCTTGTAGAGAGTTGACCACCAGTTCTGCACATCAGGACGGGTGAAGTCAGGGAAGTGACAAGCACCAGGCCATACATTACCCTCGAACAGATCGTCGTTGGCAGTGCGAACGAAATAGTCGCCCTTGACACCCTGCTGGTCAACGAAGTAGTTTGGATCAACCTTCACACCTGGGTCGATCATATAAACCGACTTCAGGTTTTTCGAGTGCAGATAGTCGTTGAGGCCCTTTGGATCAGGGAAGCGTTCTGGGTGGAAGGTGAAGATACGGTATTCGTCCATGTAATGGATATCCATCCAGATAACATCGCAAGGAATCTGACGTGTGCGGAACTCGTCAGCCACCTCCTTGACACGAGTGTCAGGGAAATAAGAGAAGCGACACTGCTGATAGCCCAGCGACCACAATGGAGGCATCTCCATGGTGCCCGAGAGAGCCGACAATTCTTTTACCACCTCCTCCGGAGAGTCTTTCTCGATGACAACCACGCGGCATGCAGGACCATCGCTCAGGTATGTGATCTTTGAATCACACTGCAGTTCTGAGCGCCATGTGTTGTCGTAGATTATACAGAAGGAATTGACGTCCTTACGCAGACCGAGCACCCAAGTGTGAGTCTGATAGAGCAACTTGCCGGCATGAGCACCATAGGCACCGTTGTCGCGGTTCCAGTAGATGTTCTTGTCGCCGTTACGGCGTAATGGTCCCCACACCTCACCAGTACCGTAGAGGTCGGCATCGCCTACATTGAACTCGACGATGGTCTTGCCACCCTGCTCCTTGAAGACAGGACGGAGACTCCACGATGCCGGAACAGAGCCCTGAGGGTTCAGTTCGCTGAGGAAGATTGGAGACGGCTGATGCTGCTGAGCATCATAGTTAGCAGGTTGGAACACCGCGACATCTGGTCGGGTGATGTACGAAACCTGTGCAGAAGCCGCTAACGAGGCTAATGCAAGAAGAGTACAGGAAAGTAGTCTTTTCATTGTTTATAGGTTTTTGGGAATTTTATTTTGATAAAGAATTTTCAGAATTTATTCTGCACGCGAGTCAGTTTTTAGACGGAATGACATAATTTATAGCAATGACGAGGGCTTCGGATAATATCCGGGAATTACTCCCCCCTTGGGGGCTGGGGGCTACCTACTTGCGCGGAAGCCTTCCATGTTGAGGTAACGGCGCTTCATGAAACGGTTGTAGATGTTGCGCAGCCAGATATTGCTCGTGGCGATGAACACCACACCGATGAGGAACATGATGACATATCCCCAGATGTCGCCCAGTGTGATGTTGAGGAGGCTCACAGCAACCACCGGCACTAACATACATATCATCTCGACGATGAACTGCCACTTGGAGTTCTCGATACCATTCTTCGATACGAACTTAGTGTTGAGAGGCTGCGACTGCTTGTTGGTGACTGCCAACTGGAACAGCAGGAACAACTGGAATCCCGCAGTGAACACGCCCAATGACGCAACCATCAGGAATGACCACTTGCCAGAGAACACCTGAGGCAGCATCAGTATGAACGGCAGGATGAGGATGAGGCAGTTGAAGATATATTTCGCTTTGAGTATTTGAAGGATGTTCTCCTTGCGCACCATCAGTCCGTCAATATAATTTCCCTCGTTAGCCATGATCTTCACGAGAGTCATGATGCTGAAGATGGCATAGCAATAGACACACCAGAAGTTAGCCATGTACATGCTGTCATAGACATCGGTGAAGATGATGATGAGTGAGAACATCACGGTGAGCACGATGGCCGATATCATCGCCTTGCGTGGGTTCTTGTTGCGCATGCTGGTGCGGATTTCAAGACCGAGGAACAAGCCCAGTTCACCGAAACGGTTAAGGAACTTCATCTCCGAAGGGTTCTTGATAGTAGTGATCTTCTCCACACGCGACACCTCCTTCATGACATGAGAATACTGCAACTTACGGTTGATGAAGAATAGCACTGTGAGCAATGCCAACAATACGAGGTAAGGCCAGAGATGTCCCTCCTCAATGCCAGTACCGAAGTTAGCGTAGAAGTCAACGAGCTTGTCGAAGTCGAACAGCAGTGATGGACTCGACATGATAAGGCTCAGGTTCTCCCATTGTATGCAAGGCATCACGCCGATGAGAGCCACCATTGCTGGCATTATCCACCACAGCATGGTGTCGGTGACGAGGGTGCGGACGATGAGATAGAACTGGCTGATGCACAGTTCGAGGAGCCAGAAGAAGAACAACAGACCTATGCACGACCAGAATCCGTAGGAGAAGAGCACCGACATGAGGCAGTATGGCACGAGCATGACAAACCAGATGAGGTTTGATGAGTTTAGCATCTGTCCCGTGAGGAAGAAGTCGATACAGGTGTACTTAGGAATAGGAAGCAGCACATACGGTTTGATTATCTGCGATGGTGTCTGCTGTCCCATGAAGCGCACGAAGAAATCGACAACGATAATCATCGGTGCCATGCTGCAGATGAACTCTATTGATGACATCGTTCTGAGGCTGTTGGCAATCAGTGCGAATGACACAGCGAACATAAGAAGATATATCATCATGAGGGCAGTGACGAAGTACATGATGTACTTTGCCGCTTTGTTCTTCTCGAAGTCGAATGTGCGCTGCTCCGATAGCTTACGATGCTGACGCAACGCCTTGAATAGTTCCCGCTTGTTCATAAGTTTATCTGAGATCTACGATTTCAGCAGAAGGGAAATCCTTCTTGTTGAATGTGAAGACGGCATCCGATTGTGGGGTAGCCTTGAAATTGCTAATGTTGATAGTAGTCCAAGAGTCCTTCTGGCGCATACGAACCTGAGTAGGCACGAAGGTCTTTGGGTTCACCACGATGAACATCTCTTGCACACTGCGTGACTTGTTCTCTGCCACCATGCGCACCTCGTACTTACCCTCGACAGTCTTCATCGACAGTTTGTAGCCGCTCTTATACATATTAATAAATGTAAGCGGGTTCATCTGTGTCTGTTGTGCCTGGGTAGGAGTGGTGACATTCACTTCGTCGGTGTTCTTCATATATGTCCACTGCGTCTTGCCGTTGAACCACACAGTAGCATCAGCGGTGCGCGCATTGAACTTGTTGCCTTTGATAGCGATAGTGCCCGAGGCGTTGCCCAACTTGGCGTTGGCGATATGGAACTGTGCCAGAGCACCGCTCTTCTTTCCTACCACTGCTGCCGTCTTGTCGAGCACCTTGCGTGCAGTCATGTTATCGGCAGCGTAAATGCCCATTGTCAGTACAGACATCAGGGCAAAGAGAAATATTCTTTTCATAGTTTTTACTTTTCTATTTAACTGGAATTCTCCTCGAGTTCTCGAATTTTCGATTTCTCAATTCCTAATTATTGGACGCCTTTAATCTTCAAAAGTAAATTATTGAGCGAGTTTTCGTCGGTGATGAGCACATCGCGAGGCTTTGAACCCATTGCCGGACCGACGATGCCTGCCTCTTCAAGCTGATCCATCAAACGACCGGCACGGTTGTAGCCGATAGAGAAACGACGCTGGATCATCGAGGTAGAACCCTGCTGTGATATTACGATAGCATGAGCAGCCTCCTCGAAGTAAGGATCGAGGTCGGAGATGGCACCACCGCCACCACCACCTGCAGCACCACCGCCGTCAGGGCTTGTTGGTTCAGGCAACTCCATTGGTTCGACAGGACCGCACTGATTAGATATGTGCTCATTGATACGCTCAATCTCAGGAGTATCGACAAAGGCACACTGTACACGCACCGGTTCACCACCATTGAGGAACAGCAAGTCACCACGACCCACGAGCTGGTTGGCACCAGGACGGTCGAGGATAGTACGCGAGTCAATCATGGCACCCACACGGAATGCCATACGACCCGGGAAGTTCGCCTTGATGTTACCAGTGATGATAGATGTTGTAGGACGCTGGG
>JAUNIK010000128.1 GCA_030523505.1 Prevotellaceae bacterium
TACGCTTGCATCCTGTCTCTATCAAATGAGTTACGGCATTGTAGGCTCCCTGATAATCGTCCACCACCACACGGTCGGCATTAACCCCCGTGCAGATACGGTCGTAGAACACGAGTGGCACCCCGTTTTCAAGCAGTTGGTTGAAATGGTCGTATTTTGTGGTGTCCTTGGCCTGCGACACGATGATACCGCACACCTTGTTCTCATAGAACGACTGGCATATCTTCACCTCGCGCTCGTATTTCTCGTTGCTCTGTGCCACCATGATGCGATAGTCCCTCGCCCTGGCTTCCTCCTCTATGCCTGCCAGCACAGTGGAGAAATAATAGTGAGCCAACTCGGGCACTATTACCCCAATAATCTTTGGTTGCATCAGCTTGCTGTTGCGTAGCGACTCGGCAAGAACATTAGGGAAGAAGTTATGCTCCTTGGCATACTCCTGTATGGCACGACGCTTCTCCTCGCTTATTCGTGGCGAGTCTTTAAGCGCTCTTGACACCGTTGCCACAGAGGTGTTAAACTCTCGGGCGATGTCCTTCATTGTCAGTTGAACGTTCTCTTTCATCGTGATTGATTTGATTTCGTGAGCAAAATTATCGCTTTTTATTTATATATGCGCACAAACATTAAATAATATTGCATTAAACTTTGTGCAATCGATTGCGCAGAGAAATTTGATGATTTATGTCAAAAAATGGATAAGATAAGCAAAGAAATCCTACCTTTGCACCGTGAAATCGATAAAAATCCGAGAACAAGACCAAAAAAGTTGAGTTTTCAATAACTAAAGTAATAATAAATAATAATGTATGATGAAGCAGGTAAATTTTAGAATTCCGCTTAGAATGATGGTCGTACTCTTCGGCCTCGTTCTTTCAATCGGTGCCTACGCCCAGATTACAGTCAAGGGACATGTAAAGGATTCCGCAGGCGAACCGGTCATCGGTGCAACCATCCGTGTTGCAGGTCAGCAAGGAGGTACTGTCAGTGATTTCGACGGTAACTTCACTCTCAAGGCTCCCGAGGGAGCTACTCTCAATGTCACTTACATCGGCTACCAGCCCGCCAACGTGAAGGCTGCCGCCAATGTAGTGGTTGTTCTTAAGGATGACTCACAGATGCTCGAGAACGTCGTGGTCATCGGTTATGGTGTCGCTAAGAAAAACGACCTTACCGGTTCGGTAATTGCGATTAAGCCAGATGATAAAAATCATGGAATGGTTACAACTGCACAAGACATGCTCCAAGGTAAGGTGGCAGGTGTGAACATCAATTCTTCAACAGGTGAACCAGGTGGAGGTGCACAGATTCGTATCCGTGGTGGCGCTTCACTCAACGCAAGCAACGAACCTCTTATTGTGATTGATGGAATGCAGATGACAAGTGACCAGAAAGGTGTAAGTAATCCTTTGGCACTTGTGAATCCTAATGACATCGAAAGTTTCACTGTTTTGAAAGATGCATCTGCAACAGCAATCTATGGTAGCCGTGGTTCAAATGGTGTAATTATTATCACAACTAAGAGAGGACGTCGCAACCAGTCACCAAAGATAAGCTATAACGGAAACGTATCTGTAAGTACTGTAGCCAAGAAACTTGATGTGATGAATGCAGGAGAATATGTTTCTTTCATCAAAGATTACTATGGTGAGGGTTCTTCGGCATGGAATAATCTCGGTTGGAAGCAGTTTAATGAAGATGGAACACCTAACGTAGCTGCCGGAACATACGACACCGACTGGCAAGACGAGATTTTCCGTGGTGGTGTTAGCCATGACCACAATATCAGTGTTTCAGGTGGCGTAGGCAATACAAAATGGGCAATGCCTTATCGTGTGAGCGTTGGCTATACCAACCAGCAAGGTATTCTCAAAGGTTCGGATTATAGCCGTTTTACCGCAGGCTTTACAGCCAATCCTTCATTGTTCAAAGATCATTTGAATATCAATGTCAATGCCAAATACTCTTATTCAAAGACCACTCCTGGAGGTCAGGAAGCCATTGGACAGGCTACAAAGATGGACCCGACTCGTCCAGTGACAAGCACCGACGAGAAATTTAAGAACTGGGGAGGCTATTGGCAGTGGACAAAGCCAGTGTCGGAATATGACCCGACATTCCCATACGCACGCAATGACGATGCTCCCAAGAACCCCGTTGAGCTTGTTGAAAACTATACCTTCAACAGAAATGCCCACATATTGCTTGGTAACTTTGAGGCTGACTATAAGATTCATGGTTTTGAGGATCTCCATCTTCATATGAATCTTGCAGGCCAATATTCCTATGGTGCTGAACATACAAATAACCTTCCACAGTCAACATATGGCTTCTATTATGGAGGTATAGGTGAGAACCAGGAAAAGAGATACAACCTCCAGGCAACAGCATATGCCCAGTATATGAAGGATTTCAATAAGGATCATCATTTTGATATTATGGCTGGTTATGAATATAGTCGAATGAAATATTGGGGCGACAGCTGGAACAAGAGCTATTATCCAAATACTTATGAAGGAACGGATGATGATGGCAATTCTTTAGCAGGAAAGATTAAGAGTGATACTAATGACTACTGGAAAGGACAGGTAATTCTTGTTAGCTGGCTCGGTCGTATGAATTACTCATTCCTTGATCGTTATCTTCTTACTGTTTCAGCTCGTTATGATGGTTCAAGCCGTTTTGCAGATGGTCATCGCTGGGGATTCTTCACGTCTGCTGCTTTTGCATGGAAGATTAATTCAGAACCATTCTTGAAAGATGTTAAGAGTATAAGTGATTTGAAATTGAGACTAAGTTGGGGTCAGACAGGTCAGCAGGATACTGGTATGGAATATTATACTCCTACTTACGTTCACGGTTCAAACAATCATTATACTTATCCTATTGGATCTGGTAATGACGGAACATTGTGGAGACCTCTTACATATAACGAGGATTTGACATGGGAAACCACTACTACTTACAACGTGGGTCTTGATTTTGGAATGTGGAATCAGCGTCTTACCATGTCTTTGGACGTTTATAAGCGTAAGACAACAGACTTGCTCTGCAGACCGACTATACCTGCTGGCATGAATTTCGACAATACTATGTGGCTGAATGCTGGAGAGGTTGACAATACCGGTTTTGAGTTCTCGATTAACGGAAAGATTATCCAGTCAAAGGACTGGTTCTTCGAATTGGGTATGAATGCTGCTTATAACAAGAATAAGGTGACAGAACTTTATGGTGGACGCGATAAGATTGAAGCTGGAATGCAAGTAGGTCAGAACATGAACTTGACTTATCACAAGGTAGGTGAGCCAGCTAATTCGTTCTTCGTTTACCAACAGGTTTACGATGCAGACGGCCGTCCAATTATGGGATGCTACGTTGACCGCAATGCCGATGGACTTATTGACGACAACGACCGTTACTTCTATAAGAACATAGCAGCGCCATGGACAGGAGGTTTCAATATCAAGCTTGGATACAAGAACTTCGACCTTGGAACTAATTTCCGTGCAAGTTTCGGAAATTATGTCTTCAATGACATTGTCCAGGGCAAGATGAATACCTCTGTTCTGTATAACGGCTCAAAGGGATACTACGAAAACAGCACTATGGCCATAGTTAAGAACGGATGGACATCTTACAACTATCCCCTGTCTGACTATTTCGTTCAGAACGCGTCATTCCTCAAGTGTGACAATATCACTCTGGGTTATTCTTTCGATAGCCTATTCAAGGGAGCTAAGTATGAGGGAATATCCGGACGTGTGTATGCTTCTTGCACAAATGTGTTCACAATCACAAAATACGACGGATTGGATCCCGAACAGCCTTCAGGACGTGAAAGCAGCGTTTATCCTCGCTGCCGTACATTCCTCTTTGGTCTTAACCTCAATTTCTAATTAATTAAAAGAAATAAGTCATGAAAATTAAGAATAAAAATATATTGGTACCAGCTGTTGCCATGATATTCTCTGCAAGCCTTACTTCATGTATGGCCGACCTCGACAAGGGAAATATCAATCCCAAGGCAGAGAGTACTCCAAATATTATGGGTTTGTACTCCAAGTGCTATGCCAGTTTCATTATGGAAGGAACTGATGGTAGCGCAGACTTTACCATAGATGATGGTGGTAAGTCAACACTTGTTCGTAATGTATATAACTTTAATGAAGTATCAACAGATGAAGGAATCTGTTGGTGGTCTGATGGTGGCATAGCGGAAGAAGTTAGTCTTAACAAGGTTTCGCCAAGTAATGCGACTTTGCGTTTCCTCTACTACCGTCTTGCTTGTAATATAGCTTTCTGCAATAATTTCCTGCAGGTGGCACAAGACAAGACTATGCTTGCCGAAGTGCGTTTCATCCGTGCTTATAACTATTTCCTCGAGCTTGACTTCTTTGGCGATCCTACATTCACCACAACAATCTCTGGTGAAACACCAATGCAGGCACATGCCTATCATAAGGACTTCGATGCTACTAAATCTTATTCTCGTGCCGAACTTTTAAAGATGGGTAGGGAGTATATGTTTACATGGCTTTTAGATGAACTGAAGGCTGCCGAGGCTGACATGATTGAGCCCAAGGCAAAGACGGATAGTGACCCCGACTACGGTCGTGCCGACAAGGCGGCTGCTTGGCAGCTGCTCGCCCGTCTCTATCTGAATGCCGGTACATATCTTAATGGCGATGGTCAGAACAATCCCTACTGGAAAGAGGCTAAGGAATATGCTGAAAAAGTTATCAATTCGGGATACTCGCTCTTCACCGAAGATAAGATGTCGGCAGATGCCAAGAGTCGTGGCTACAAGCCTTACGACTTGCTCTTTATGGGTGACAATGGTTCGAGCGGCGCAAGCTGCGAAGCTGTGCTTCCTCTTAAGCAAGACGGACTTGTAACTCAGGGTTGGGGTGGCTCAATGTTCTTGATAGCTGCCCTTTGGGATCCTACAATGACATCTGTGATTGGAATTTCTCCAGGAACAACTGCCAATAACTGGGCTGGTATGCGTCTGCGCCCTGCATTTATAGAGAAGTTTGTTGACGATGCCACCAAACTGGAAGGAAAGAGCGCCATGGAAATTCGTGCTCTTGGTATTGACGATCGCTTGCTTATTTGTGGCACACCTAATGCTGATGGTGATAAGCGTACTGCAAGTTTGAAGAACAATACCTCATTTATCCAGGGACTTCCTACTGTGAAGTGGAACAATAACTACTCTAATGGCGGTACACCCCACGATGGATATTGTGTTGATACCGATTATTTCCTCTTCCGTGTCGCTGAGGCTTACCTTATAGCAGCTGAGGCCGACATGCACATTAATGGCGAAGGATCGGCAACTGCAAAGGATTATCTCGATAAGATTCGTAAGCGTGCCAATGCCGCTACAAAGTCATCTTACACTCTTGATGATGTACTTGACGAGCGTGCCCGTGAGCTTTATACTGAGGGACATCGCCGCACTGACCTTATCCGCTTCAACCAGTATGGTGGAAATAAAGCCACATATTCTTGGGAAGGTAAGGGAGGAACCATGCAGAATGGCGAATATGCCAAGGGTGGCCGCTTCGAAGAGTTCAGAAATGTATATCCTCTTCCATCAAGTGAGGTACAGGCCAACAGAAACCTTACTCAGATTGATGGATATAACGAGACTGAATAACATGTTTAACGGATAATATTATACGCAATATGAAGAAAACATTATTGCTTGGCACAATGCTTGTGGGCATTGCCAGCTTATTTACAGCGTGTGAGGATGACAGAGACTCAAATCCCACGCTAATTCAGCCAACGAGTTTGGCTCTTAACACTCCGGCGTATTTGAATCAGACTATAAGCCTTGAGAATACATCTACGCTGAAGCTGACTTGGTCGCAGCCTAAATTCACTGAAGACAATGCTCCGGTGAATGCTACATACGAGATTCAAATCTCACCGACAAACTCGTTTAACACTACTGTTGCCGAGGCTTTGGCTGACGAAAGTGGCGAGACGGTTGCAGACTACGACGTTATTCCTAATACCTTCCAAACTTGCTCTGGCGAGATGATTGGTACGGATATTAACACCTCTCTGCTTCAGATATGCAAGTGGACTGCAGATAATACTCCAGCAGAGCAATCTATATTTGTCCGTGTGCTTGGCTATATTCTTGAAGGCACCAAGAAACTCAATGAGGTGGCTTCAAATGTAGTGGAACTCAAGGTTAAACCCTATTATCGCGACCTTCGTGACGCAGATCCTATCATGTGGTATCTGCTCGGAAATAACATTGGCGATGGCTCTTGGAGCACGGGCAACGACAAAATTGGTATAAGCACTATGCCAATGTTCCTGATACCTGGTTACAAGTATGACAAGGCTACTGGTGAGGGAGACATCCAGTTCATCAACTATTTCAACACCGATGGATTCAAGATTAACCCCTCTAACCTTGGTGACTGGGATAATGGATTCATGAGTGGTGGTTCTGCTAATACAGCAGTATTCCGTGATGGTGCTGGAGACGCTGGCAATATCTGGGTAGAACCTGCAGGATATTATAAAATTGTTATTAACACAAAGGACAAGACATGTTCAATCACTCCTTACGAGGCAACACCTAATGTATATGACATGATTTGCATCACTGGTTCGTTCTGCGAATGGTCAGACGTCAACATGACACCGGCAAACAAGACTGGAGAGAACCATGTTTGGGCTTACGAACTTACTGTACCCGAAGGCTCTGTAGAGCAGATCAAGTTCAAGATTCCTGGTTCTTGGGACACCAACTGGGGTTATGGCACTGCAGACGGTGAAGTGAACGTATGCGGTAAGGGAACGTCAGGTGGAAAGAACATCGGTGTGGCTGAAGGAACATGGATCGTAATGTTTAACGATATGACAGGCGAATTCAGTATTATTAAGAAACAACAGTGATAAACATTTTATTATAATTTGAGTATGACTAAGAAATTATTATATAGTATCGCCATAGTTGCAGGACTCGTTTCCTGCAAGGGCGATTACGATGATTGGGCAACTCCTCAAAGCAATGCTGCAAGTGAGACGGCAGCACAGTTTGACCTAATATTGACTCCCAAACTGACTTCAATCAATTTTGAAGAAGAGAATCCAGAAACAGTTGCTTTGTTTTCTGCTTCAAATCTTCAAGATGGGGTTGCTACCCTTAATTCATATAAAGTAGAGATTTCCGATGGTGCTTCAGCTACAAAAGAAATAGAAGTGTCTTCTGATGGATCTGTTTCTGTCTCGACTCTTGAAGGGATTGTCGAAGGCTTTTTTGGAAAGAAAAGAGAGCCGGTTGAATACGATGTTTACGTGACTGTCACATCAGTAGTTGATGTAGTAACAGCTGATGGAATTGTTTCCTTAAAGAAGGAATTTGATCCATTTGTTGTAAAAGCTACTGTCAAAGCATCAAAAGAGCTGTATTACGTAGGTGATATTGGTGGATGGGGAATGTTCTTCCCAATGTCTGAGGTAGATACTGATAAATTTGCTGGTTAC
>JAUNIK010000129.1:0-6684 GCA_030523505.1 Prevotellaceae bacterium
GGAAAATTACTATGCAACTTACAAAACATTTTCATCTGAACGAGTTTGCTCGTTCATCGACAGCCGCACGATTGGGCATCGACAATACTATCCCCGAGGCATTGATTCCCAATATACGCAACCTCTGCGAACAAATACTGGAACCTCTCCGTGCCCATATCCGTTCGCCAGTTGTGATAAGTAGTGGCTATCGTTGCAAAGCATTGAACAAAGCCGTTGGAGGGGTATGGAACTCACAACACATGACGGGCGAAGCCGCGGATATAGTATCCAGTAGCCCCTCCCCAACCCTCCCGAGGGAGGGAGTTGGAAAGTTACTCTTGTTGACGTGGGCGGAGTGGATAAAAGCCAACTGTCAGTTTGATCAATTGATACTGGAGAAATCAGGCAACACCGTATGGCTTCATGTATCCTGCTGCCGTGATGCAACCAAAAACCGCAAACAGGTATTGATAGTAACTAAGTAACGAAAACGAAGACGAAAACAATAAACGGCTCGGGAGCCTTATTACTCTCGAACCGTTTTATGATATTACAAAGCTAACTTCAAATCCCTCCCCCTCGGGGGAGTCGGAGGGGGGCTGCCGGGAGAGGGTCTTTTATAACACCCCGAACTCATACCCTTTCTCCTTGAGCCAGTCGAGGCTTTTGGGCAGAGCCGTGTGCAGCTTCTCGATGCTCTTCAGGGAATCGTGGAAGGTGATGATGCTGCCGTTACGCGCGTACATCTTTATATTATTAAAGACGTCATCGGCGGTGAGGAGGTTGGAGTAGTCGCGTGTGACAAGATCCCACATCACAACCTTATACTTCCTGCTGAGCCATATATACTGCGACGGGCGCATCCAGCCGTGGGGCGGACGAAACAGACGGGCTTTCTCGCCGAGCATCTCGTCACACTTGCGGATATTCTTCGAATAGGTCTGTATGCGATGACGCGCTCCGCCCATGTGGTTGTATGTGTGGTTGCCAATGACATGTCCTTCGGCTGCGAGCTGACGGTAGAGGTCAGGGTATTTTCGCACATTGTCGCCCACTACGAAGAACGTGGCTTTGATGCCGCGTTCACGCAGTGTCTGGAGGATGAAGGGAGTGGCTTCGGGGATGGGACCGTCGTCGAAGGTGAGGTACACCTTGCGCTCGTGACGGTTCATACGCCACAACGCCTTGGGATACATCCAACGAAGGAAGAATGATGGTTGTTCGATTATCATTACTCCCCGAATTCTACTGGCTGACCACCTTTTGCGTAATAGGCATCTTCGATGGTGCGCATAATGCTGAGCTGCTTGCTGGCGAGGTCTTTATTGACCATCTCAGTAACCTTGACTACTTCGTTCATGATATACAACTGAGTGTAGATATCACGACGATAGGCGTTGACATCAGGGAGTGAGATGTAGAATGCAGCATACTCGTAGGCAGTTTTCCACTCGGCGTTGATGATTTCCATTGCTTCCTTCTTCTTGCCGAGGAGAGCATAGGATTCTGCGAGTTCGTTGGCTCCGTTCATGTAGTTGTAAGGGATGTTGTAATCAGGCAACTCCTTCTTACACTTTTCGAGAGCCTTGAGAGCCTTGTCGTTCTTGCCCTCAGAGATGAGGTTCTTTGCGAGTTGGCCGAAGAGACGACGATGGGTGGCACACATACGGAGGACTGTCTCGTCGAGATATACTCCCGGAGTGCTCATGCCGCCGTACTTATAGCGGTTCATCATATTGTTGTAGGTCTTCTCTGTATCGAAGTTCTTCACACCAGTCTTGTTGGTGGTGAATGGAGTGATACGGTTGGCAAGACCTTCAAGCACGAAGTTGTCGCCGAGGTTCATGTAGTTATCAGCACCAACGGTATAGGCAACATATATTGGACGTGTCCAGTTTGCCTTGCTGATAATCTCGAGCATCATGAGGTCGCCCTTGTAGAGGTGACGCTTACCCTTGAGCGAGATGACCATCTTGTCAGGGATGGTGTCGCTTGCCATCATCATACCGCTCTTGCGCACTGCCTCCTTGTCGATGGTGACATATACGGTGTCGGTTGGGATGACATGATATTCGTTGTCGGAAGGCTTGCGCACCCAGCGCTCAAGGATGTTGGCGAGTTCGAACGGCTCGTCGCCAAACTGTGCCTTTGCCTCTGCTGGATGCTCCTCATAGAACTTGAGGATTACAGGTTTGATGGCAGGATCAACCTCGATCATCTCGTTTGTGCCTGAGCAATACTCCAGACGCGACCAGTCGATAGGAAGTGATGGAGAGTCGTAGGCAGGGCGTACCATCTGGTCGATGTACCAGTCGGTTTGCAGATAAGAGAGGTTGCATACACGGGCATCGGTGCGAACGCCCTCGGTATCCTGGTTGTACCAGAGAGGGAAGGTGTCGTTATCACCATTGGTGAAGATGATTGGATTACCCTCGTCCTGAAGAGTCATGAGATAGTTCTGACCGAAGTCGCGACAGGTGTAGCGACCTGAACGGTCGTGATCGTCCCAGTTCTGCGAAGCCATCTGCACAGGAACGAGCAGACAAACAGCAGAGCATACGGCAGCGAGTGCCACCTCATTGATATGTACGTTCTTTGCAAACTTGTTGAATGCCTTCTTGAGGAGGTCGATAGCAGCGAGAACGCCAAGACCGCACCAGATAGCATAAGCATAGAACGAACCAGCGTAGGCATAGTCGCGCTCACGAGGCTGACTTGGTGTCTGGTTGAGGTAAACGACGATAGCGAGACCTGTCATGAAGAACAGGAAGAACACTACCCAGAACTGACGGATACCACGCTGTCCGCGATAAGCCTGCCAGAAAAGGCCGAGAAGTCCAAGGAGGAGTGGGAGACAGTAATATACATTGTGTCCCTTGTTGTCCTTGAGTACCTGTGGCAGTTTGTCCTGATCGCCAAGACGGGCGTTGTCGAAGGCAGGGATTCCCGAGAGCCAGTTGCCGTGCTCAACCTCGCCATTGCCCTGGATGTCGTTCTGACGACCGGCAAAGTTCCACATGAAGTAACGCCAGTACATGTGGTTGCACTGATAAGAAAGGAAGAAACGGATGTTGTCGATTTGCGATGGAACCTTCACCATGATGGTTTCGCCACAACGGTCGTAAGGCACAAGGCTACCGTTGACACCGCCCATCCAATCCTCGTAGTGCTGGGTGTGACCAGCATCGTGCATACGAGGGAAGAGCATGTTCTGAGCGTAGTTGTACTTTATCTTATGGCTCACAACGAAGTATGAGTCCTTCTCGTCAGGAGTAGCCTTCTCCTTGCGCTGCCAGATAGGAGCCTTCTCGACCTTGTCAGGGATACACATGTTACCCTCGACATTGAGCTTCACCTGCGAGGTGTAAGCAGGACCGTAGAAGAGAGGGCGATCGCCATACTGGTCGCGACTGAGGTAATTACCCAGGGTGAAGATATCCTCTGGCGAGTTTTGATCCATTGGAGGGTTGGCTGAAGAACGGATCACGATGACTGCATAACTTGAATAGCCAATCATCAGCATGAGCATGCAGAGGAGTGTGGTGTTCTTGATGCGTGCCGAGATGAGTGGCATCACCTTACCCTCGATGGTCTTCTTGTAGTTGAGCACGAACCAGAGGATGACGAGCACGATGGCACCGATGATTGCAGCACTCCATCCATAGCCATAGAATGGTACGCCGAGCATGCCGAAGGCAATGAGGAATGCGATGTTCTGACGCTTCTCTGCCTTCTCGTTGTAAGTCTCATATATTGCCCAGCAAACGCTTGCCACAAGGAGGAAGATGTAGATAATCTCGCCTGTGTTGAATGGCATGCCGAGGGTGTTGACGAAGAACAACTCAAACCAGCCACCGACGGTGATGATGCCCGGAACGACGCCGTAGAGCACTGCTGCCACGAGTACGAACGAGATGCCGAGGGCTATGAGCGAACCCTTGAGTTCGATATTAGGGAACTTCTTGTAACAGAACACAAGCACGATGGCAGGGATGCACAGCAGGTTGAGCAGGTGCACACCGATAGAAAGACCGGTCATGTACATGATGAGCACGAGCCAGCGATCGGAATGAGGTTCGTCGGCATGGTCTTCCCATTTGAGGATGAGCCAGAAAACGATTGCTGTGAAGGCGCTTGAATAAGCATACACCTCACCCTCGACAGCCGAATACCAGAAGGTGTCGCTGAAGGTGTAGATGAGTGCACCGACAAGGCCGGAACCCATGATAGCGATGGTCTTTGCCATCGTCATCTCTTCCCAAGAGCGCACAACGAGCTTGCGTGCAAGATGGGTTATCGACCAAAACAGGAAGAGGATGGTGGTAGCCGAGAGCAATGCGCTCATGGTGTTCACCATTCGTGCCACCTGTGAAGGGTCACTGGCGAGTTGTGAGAAAAGATTGGCTGTGAGCATGAAGAATGGTGCGCCCGGTGGGTGACCGACTTCGAGCTTATAGCCGGTGGTGATGAACTCTGGACAGTCCCAGAAAGAGGCTGTCGGTTCGATTGTAGAGCAATAAACAACTGCTGCGATGAGGAATGCCACCCATCCGATGATGTTGTTTATCAGTTGATACTTTTTCTGCATTGTATGATTATTATTTGTTTATATGCACATTAATCATACAAAATTACAAAGAAAATGGTAGATATTAGGTATTTCTAATTAATAATTAGAAAATATTAACGGCAGAGGCGAGTTAAAAGTGGTGATGATTAGATTATTGCTTCGGCACCGAAGACGAGGAGCCAATAGCGGAGGAACTTACCGATGGTGATGGTGGTAAGAGATATAATAATGTTTGCGCGTGTGAAGCCAAGGATGATGGTAATGGCACTGCCGAGTATTGGCAGAAACGAGAAAAAGCCCATCATAGCACCGCGGCCAGCCATGAAACGCTGTGCCTTGTCGAGGTTCTCCTTTTTTACATGGAAATATTTCTCGAGCCAGTCGAGACGCCCCATGCGACCGACAACATAGTTGAACACCGAACCGAGAACATTTCCGATGGTGCCATAGATGACCAGCGGCCATGGCTCAAGGCCCGCTGCCCAGAATGCCATCATCACCGTCTCGCTGCTGAACGGGAAGAAACTACCGGCAAGGAACCCTGCGATGAGCATTCCCCAGTAGCCATAGTTCAAAAAGAGGTCAATCAGAAAATCCATGTGTTAAGAACGGTAATGACTATTGTTGTCACCAGCACGGCATAGAACGAGAGGTTGGTGAGCCAGGTGTTGGTGAAGGTGAAGAAATGAGCCACCAGCGGTGAGGCACATATTATCAGCATTCGTAGCAGATAGTCGCTGTGTTGTGGCTGGAGGACTATGAATATGAGTGTTGCGAAGAACAACATTATGAACACATTGTAGAACATACGTGTCTTGATGTTGTCAGCAAAGCTGTTGGCAAGGAAATGCACTGTTCCTGCTATGCCCAATGCAGCAATGAGTAGGAGAGGGATGATAAGCTGTGGTGTGAACAAGCCTTCTGCAATAGGTCCGAAGTCGGTGACAGTCATCACATGGTCGAGGATGCATGTGTGGCATCCGTTGTGGAGACACCAGCAAAGCCAGAACCAATATGGCGCGAGGATGCCGAGGATAGAAGCTACGATGACCTTCAGCGAACCCGACTGAAGACTGGTGAAGAGCAGAAACCAGATGAAAGGGAGGAAGAACAGCACCTGGAAGAACTGTGTGCTCACCACACCGAGGCAACTGAAGGCGAAGAAAATCTTGCCCATTGACCGGCGATCCTGATAGCTATCGAGGAAGAAGAGCAGTGCTATGATGCACATCACCTGTGAGATGCCGCCTTCGAGGGAGTCGAAGAGCGACGGAATCATCAGTGAGAGTACCATGAATGAGCATGATACCATACGGCTGAACACACGGATGAGTGAGTTGCTGTTGTTGAGTACCACCATCAGGAATGTGGATACTCCGAAGAGGAGCATCTGCATCCAGTGGTCGATATCAAACAATCCCATCACCACAAGCATAGCAACGATATACACCACCGTTACAGGCAGTGTATATCGTCCCATGGATACTCTATTTTGAAAACGCTTAATCAAATTTACAATGCTTACAAATCCTTACCAATATCTCTACGGAAGTACTTGTCGGTGAATGTAATCTTCTGTGCCTCCTGGAAACTCTTTGCCAATGCCTCGGCTTTATCCTTTCCGTAAGAAGAAACAGCGATAACACGGCCACCATTGGTAACAACCTCACCGTCCTTCACTGCAGTGCCTGCGTGGAATACGATGCTACCCTCGACATCGTTGATGCCGCTGATGACATAGCCCTTCTTATAAGCCTCAGGATAACCACCACTGACGAGCATCACACATACTGCTGCACGCTCGTCGAACTCGATGGTACGCTCGTTGAGGTTGCCGGCAGCAATACCCTCGAACAGGTCAACGATGTCGCTCTTCAAACGGAGCATCACACTCTCTGTCTCTGGGTCGCCCATACGGCAGTTGTACTCGATAACCATCGGTTCGCCCTCTACATTGATGAGGCCGAAGAAGATGAAACCCTTATAGCAGATACCCTCGGCAGCAAGACCTTCGACAGTAGGACGGATGATACGATCCTCGACCTTCTGCATCCACTCTGCTGTAGCGAATGGCACTGGTGATACTGAACCCATACCACCGGTGTTCAAGCCTGTGTCGCCCTCACCGATAC
>JAUNIK010000129.1:6694-7489 GCA_030523505.1 Prevotellaceae bacterium
CGCTTATAGTCCTTTGCCTCTGGCAGAATCTTATAGTTTTTGCCGTCGGTCATGACGAATACAGAGCACTCGATGCCTGAGAGGAACTCCTCGATGACAACGCGTGAAGAAGCATTGCCGAACATACCGCCGAGCATCTCCTTCAACTCTGCCTTTGCATCCTCGAGGGTAGGGAGGATGAGTACACCCTTACCAGCGCAGAGGCCGTCAGCCTTCAGTACGTAAGGAGCCTTGAGAGTCTCGAGGAATGCTAAACCCTCAGCGAGGTGCTCGCCATCGAATGTCTCGTAAGCAGCTGTTGGGATGTTATGACGCTGCATGAAACCCTTCGCGAAATCCTTTGAACCTTCGAGAACAGCGCCTGCCTTTGAAGGACCGATGACAGGGATGGAAGCCAGTGCGGCATCGTTCTGGAAATAGTCGTAGATACCCTTTACCAATGGATCCTCAGGACCAACGACAACCATATTGATGGCGTTGTCGAGAACGAACTGCTTGATAGCGTCGAAATCATCGGCTTTGATAGCCACATTTTCAGAAATGCACTGTGGAGTGCAGTGACAACCAGCGCAAGGCATGCCCTGTGTACCGGCATTGCCAGGAGCGATAAACAGTTTCTCACACTTTGCGCTCTGCGCGATTTTCCAGGCTAATGCGTGCTCGCGGCCACCGCTGCCCAATAAGAGAAGTTTCATAGTGATAGTATTTTTTTGTTATTGATTTTTATCGATTACTTACTTCAGGTATTTCCTGCCGTTCTTAATGATGACACCTCTGTAATCCTTGCCGACCTTC
>JAUNIK010000130.1 GCA_030523505.1 Prevotellaceae bacterium
CAAACCCATGACCTTCAGAACCGGAATCTGACGCTCTATTCAGCTAAGCTACGGGACCATAAAAAATGTACCTCCACAATCTCAGTGCAAAGGTACAAATTTATTTTCATAAAATCACTAATGTCCGGTTTTTATTTTTCTTCGTTTGGGGTAGGGGTTATATCCAATTCCAGTGTGCCACCCTTGAGAAGTTCGCTGGCTGGGAAACGGAAGTCGTTGAGAGGTTTGCCGTTGAGTGTTGCCTTACGGATGTACTTGTTGTGGCGTGATGTGCCGTTAGCCTTTATGGTGAAGTTGTTGCCACGACCGTAGCGACCACCGAGGTTGATGACAATCTTCTCGTAAAGTGGACTCGCCAGTTCGTACCAAGGCTCTGCGCTACATCCACCCTCAATCTGGAACAACCCCAATGCTGCCATCACAAACCATGCTGACATCTGTCCCTGGTCCTCATCGCCGAGGTAAGCGTTAGAAGTGCCGAATCCATAGTAGCGGTCAATGATGGAGCGTGTCCATTTCTGTGTGAGGTCAGGACGACCGGCCCAGTTGAACAAGAACGCGAAATGCATTGACTGCTGGTTGCCCTGCACAACAGGATAGTCCCAATACATATCGTTAGGAGCGTTGTATCTCACAATCTCACTCATACGGAATCCCCAATCCAGACGGTCGATGAAACTGTCGGTGCCGAGCACATCCACGAGTCCCGGCACATCCTGTGGCACAAAGTAGCTCAACTGCCAAGCGTTACCCTCTACATATTGCTCGTTGGCGCCCGATGTGATAGGGTTGAAATCCTTCTGCCACTGTCCGTCGCTGTTGCGCAGATGAGCATATCCATTCTCTGGGTTGATGGCATTTCTCCACCATGTGCCTCTGTCGGCGAAGGTCTTTGCAATATCATCATGACCGAGGTTCTTTGCCAACTGGCTCACTGCCCAGTCATCGAACGAGTATTCCAGAGTGTTGGAGAATCGTCCCTTGTCAGCCGGCACGAAATGGTGCTTCATATAATATTCCAAATCACGGTTGCCTGCAAAACCGCCCGCCACATGCTGTGCCGGAGTGGTCTGCATCTTCACCATAGCCTGGAGCATTTTTCCTGCGTCATAGTCGCGAATGCCCATCTGATAAGCCGATACCATCTGTGGTATCTCGTGCTCAGCCACCATCACTGGGATATACTCCATGCCCGCCGGACCTTTCGCCAACCATCCACAGGCATCATACAATGCCAGTTGGGAGTTTACCCAACGCGACGCCCACTCTGGGGTGATGAGGTTCCATACCTGGTTCAGATTCCAGAATGTGTTCCAGAACGCATCGCATCCCAGAGCCATGTGATCCTTGTCGGACAGTTGTCGCACGCTCTCATCAGGAGTTACCCACTGACCATTGACATCACTCCAGCGGTTGCGGCAGAACGAACGGTACAGGTTGGTGTAGAAACGCACCTTCTCCATACGGTCGGGAGTGGTAATCTCCACACGCGAGAGGATATCGTTCCATACGGTGAGTTGGTTGTTGACAACAGCATCAAACTCCCAACCAAACTTGTCCGCCATCTCTACATAGAGGTTCTCGCGGGCATTGTCGGTGCTCACCATTGATATTCCCGTGCGAACCATCACCTCTGATGCCTCGTTGCCGAACTCCACCCACATACCGGCATCTTTCAGATGTTCGCCTTTGAGAGAGCCTCCCTTCTGTCGCATCTCATCAGCCCATGAACCGATGTTGGCGATAGGGCGGTTGAACTCCATATAAAAATGCAGGGTGTATTCCTGATCGGCATCGCTGCTCCACACACGCGGCGTCAGTTGATGGCACGAACCCACGAGGGTGTGGTCATCTACCATCTGCACATCGACATCCTCAATGCGGTAGTCGTATTCGGCAGGGATATGCAGGTCAACCATCACTCGCTGTGTTGATGGTTTGTGGTATGTGAAATGCATCATGCTGCAATGCTCGGTGGCTGTCACACGGGCATCGATGTCGGTGTCGGTCATCTTTACTGAGTAATAGCCCAGCGGAGCTTTCTCCGACTGTTTGTCGATACGTGAGCGGAAGCCCTCATCAGGACGGAACTGGTCGCCCACCTGTGTTTGGAGTTTTCCTGTGGTAGGCATCACACCTAATCCCGCCATTGTCCACTCGTGGATATGACTGAAACAACCTATTGTCTCGAAGGTAGGCTGATAGCCCGCCTGCCAACCGGCATTCTGGTTGTCGGGACTGAGTTTCACCATGCTCATCGGCATCCATGGTCCAGGGGCAATCATCCAGCGTGAGTGTCCTGCACCCATCATCGTCTCCACATAATGAGCCGGAGTCTGCTGGCGGCAAGGCATTCTCACCACCGTTCCTTCTTCAAGAAGCAGATTGTCGGCATAGACGGCATAACGGCTTGTCTGCTTGCTTTTCACTGCAGGCATCGGAACCTCCATGCAGTAACGAGCTGTGTCGATGGCGTGGGTGAAGACGGCCTTTCCATCGAGTTCCACACGAAGGGTAGGGTGGCCGCTTACATGCTCCACATCCACCAGCAGTGGCTGTACCGCCTTGCCGTCAACGATGGTTTGATAGTCGGCTGCCTCCACCTTTCTTATATATAGAGGATAATGTCCCGCATCGACATGGGCACCGCTTCCCTGCATCGCTATGCGGTCGAAACACACCCATCCTCCCTGGATGATGCTTATAGTCACCGTGTTGCCTCCCTTGCGGATATAACGGCTGTCGAAAGGCACCTGCAATGTGCGAGCCTTCACCTTTGTGGTGTCCATCTTGCCGTATATCACATCGCACGACTGTGCCGGCAGGTCGAATTTCTGCTCGTAGCCGTTCACCGACACTTTCAGCACAGCCCCATTTGGCGAGACGCCGAGCACATCGACGAGGAGTACGCCCTGGGCATTGTCGGTGGTATGACCGATACGGTAGAGGATGTTTATCTCATGGGTACGCCATCCCGCGGTGCTTCCTGTGCCGCCCCAGGCATCGTCAGGACCAGCGAGCACATACGGGCAGTCGGCCTTCGGGGTAGAGGTGCCGATGATGTAACGCAAGTCTTCGTAACCGAAATCCGATGTCACGAAGTCCTTATAGCCGCCTGGTCCTAATGCCAGATCGGCCGCCGAGTGGTTTGCTTCGCCGATAGTCCACCAGTTCTCTGCCGATAATCCCAGAGAAAACAGTAGCGAGAGGGAGAGAAGTAATCTACGCATTAGAACAATGAATTTTTCAGTTCCTTACCAATGTCCTTGATGCCATCCTTGATGGAATCCTTCATCTTCTCTTTGATAGTATCTGCGTTGGCTGTGAACACCTTACCAAAGACACCCACGCTGACCACATGGCCATCGATGGTGGCGGTAGAGCCCAACAGATAGTCGTGGTATTCCATCTTGTTGCCCACGAAAGCCTCCACTCCCTTCTCCACGATCTTGTCGCCCACGAAGGCAGTGATGATAGTACCGAGAAGACCACCGTTGTTGGCCTTCACTTCATCTTCAAGAGTTGAAGTTATCGCTATGCGAGCAATATCTTCCACCTTTTCTCTGTGCTGTTCGATAGTAGGATTTGTGAACCATCCACCAGCCACTATCGCTGCGATAATCAATAAAAATATAATCTTTTTCATATGTCTAACTAATTGATGATGAAGCCCTCGGAATGCCCGGAAATTCTTCACTCTTCACTATTCGCTCTTAACTACTCACACAGCCTCTTCAACAGTTCCACAGTAACCTTCCAGATGTTATCGGCTGTGTCGAGATTCACGCGTTCCGAGGTGGAATGCGGTTCTATAATCTTCGGACCAATCGATGCAATCTCTATTCCCGGATATTTCTCCACATAGTAGGCAGCCTCGAGTACAAAGTGCATAGCCACCTTCTTTGGTTCAAAGCCCAGCACATCCTTGAATGTCTGACAGGTGAGTGCCAGCAGTGGTGAGTCTTCCTTCTCCATCCACGCACCGGTGTTCATCAGTTTTTCCACATCATCGGCTTCGCCCGAAATCATCAAATCGTGGCATGTGTTGCTCAGCATGTTCTGCTCATTCTCATCAAAGCTGCGTGTGTGGCACGACACGGTGAGATTGTTGCCTTGCATTGCTATCACACCGATATTATTGCTCGTCATTACGGTGCCAGGCATGTCCTTTCGCATTTCCCATACACCGAACGGCAGTCGTGAAATGAAGCACAGCGGGCGACCGAAGTCAGCGATATACTCACTTGCCGGTAGTGTCTCTTCGCATCGCAGTGTGATGCCGGCATCAGTGTCGTGATATTTGTCATAGAGTACTTTCTTCCATTCGTCGATGGCTTTCTCCAAAATGTGGATATTCTCTTCTGGTATTGTCACCACCGCTTCTGCCCATGAGGCGATAGAAGCGTTTGCCGTACCGCCTTGGATGGAACAAATGCTCAAACCGTTGGTGAAGTTCCAATTGTCGTCGATGAATGTCTCGGCGATGAGGGCAGTGAGAAACTTGTTGCAGTTGCATCGTCCTTTGTTGATGTCAACACCCGAATGACCACCCAGACCACCGTCGATTCTTATCTTGAAGCACTTGTTTCCCGCAGGTATAGGTTTGAACCCCAGAGTCCAGTGTCCCACCTGCAGACAAACACCGGCAGCACCGACGGTTATCTCGTCGTAAGCCTCTGAGTCGAGGTTTATCACCTTCCTGCCTTTGATGAAATCGGTGCTCAGTCCTTCTGCTCCGTCCATGCCGTCCTCTTCGTTTGTGGTGGTGAGAACCTCCAATGCAGGATGCACCAGTGAGTCGTCGGCAAGGATTGCCAGAGCCATAGACAGTCCGATACCGTTGTCGGCACCGAGGGAAGTGCCATCGGCGCACATCCATCGTGCCCCGTCTTCCTCGTATTCCACAGGACGAATCTCGTCGGTCAGCGCGTCAAACGGTCTGCCGTCTCTCAGGTAACCGTCCTTCGCCACACACACCATATCCATGTGGTTGAGAATCACCACTGGTTCGGCATTCTCACATCCAGGTGATGCTGGTTTTTCGATAACAACGCAGTTATGCTCATCGCGACGGTATTTCAGTCCGTGGTCTTCGGCAAACTGACACAGGAAGTCGGCCACACGCCCTTCGTGGTGTGATGGTCTTGGTGTTTTATTCAGCTGACGGAATATGCTATAGAACGTTTCTTTTGCCATTGTTTCAGGTTTTTGGATTTATTCTACAAAGATAATGCAAATGAATGAAACCGCAAAATAATATTCAAAAAAAAGGATGCCCACAGTGGGGCACCCTTAATGATATTGTATGGAATTCAGTTTCCTGTGAGTTATTACTTCACGAGTCTGATGCCAGCAGCGCGGTTCATCAACTTGCGTGGAGCAACACCCTTCTGGTCAGCGAGAACCTTCTGTGAAGGCTGCTTACGCTCAGCAATCTTCTGTGAAGGAGCGAATGGAACAGTAGTCTCGAGCTGTGGAGTTGTGTAGTAATGAACATCCACTGGTCCCCACTCGTTGGCAGCGTTCTTTGCAGCAGTGAGCACTACATACTCTACACCTGGGTCAATCTGGAAGTCGGTGGTGAGGGTGCTGTACTGATACCAGTTAGCGTAAGGCATATCAGGGTTGTTGTCCTTTGCAGTTTCGTCCTGCCACATCTGTGGATCCATCTCGTAGTTCTCCTTGAGCACTACTGAATAGCGATAGCATGATGTCTGATCGTCAGGAGTGAAGGTCATCATCTGTGAAGGCTTTGATGTCCAGTCGTTGAGATCGTTGTCCCACCAACCATCGGTAATCTCGTATGCACCGAGAGTTACGTCAACATGAGCCTCGCCGGTACCGCCCTGTGTGGCTGTTGTTGCGAAATACTTCTGATACTGACCGTTTGTGCCGTTCACATCGAGTGGGAGGATGTATACCTCGTACTCAGTACCAGGAGCCATGCCAGTGTATGTGTAATCCTGGGCACCAGTGTATTCAATACCCCAACTCTGAATCATATCCTCGAAGCAAGTGAAGCCCATCCATGCAGCAAACATCTGATACTGGCTCTCGAGCGAACCAGTCTCGCCAGCAACAAAATAGTAGCGTGAGCAGTCAGCGTTTGGCTCGAAGTGGAGGCTGAAAGTCTCGGTTGTAGTACCAGTAACGGTCATGTCAACCTGTGGGTTACCAACAAGACCCACAACAGGAGTGGTGTAAGACACCTCTGCTACCTCGCAAGGGATGTTATAGATATCATAACCGAGGGTTACGATCCAATAAGTTGTGCCAGGCTTTGTCTCGACGCCGTTGATGGTAGCGTTAGCGAAATCCTGTGCGTAAGCCTGTGAACCGTACTTGTCGATGAGTTCAACCATACGGTCACCCTGATACCAAGCTTTATCAGCGTCAGAGAGAACAGTGAACTTGAAAGCCTGGCAATCCTCTGTACGAGTGAGGTTTACGGTGACAGCACCATCGTCGGCAACGCCAACAACCTCAGGATCGCAAGCAACGCGACCTTCGATAACAGGGAAAGTGATATCGACAACGCGATCAGCCAAAGCACCTATCTGCTGGCCGGTTGTTGTGGTGATGATAACGCGCTCTGGGTTTGTCTGAGCGAATGACATTACGACGCCCGCAACGAGCATCAAACATATAGTAAATAATTTCTTCATAATCTTTTTCTTTAATGTGTCATAAGTCATAACTTGTGGCACGGGTTTAATTCTTTGGTGTTACAATAAATTTCTTGCCGTTTTTGATTACGATACCACGGTAACTGCCGTTAACCTTCTGGCCAGCAACATTGTAAACGTTTTCGTTTTCGTTTACATTTTCGTTGACCTCTTTGATGTCGGTAGCCACATCCTCGGTTATTACGATACGGTCGAGCTTTTTAATGTCGAGCGTTTGCAACTCTGAGTCATCGGTGGCAATCATCACCACAGACGGCATTTGGAATGTGAGGCTCTTCACCTGTGTAAATGCAGCCTCTGCAATAGGTGCGTCGGAGCCTTTTGCATAGACGGTGATACCGCGTTGTGCGCTCGCCGTCTGAGCAAATCCCACTGACATCAGCACTATTGCCGAAATGATTAGTTTTCTCATATTATATTGATTTAATAGCATTATTCACTAATTTTTTTAGACGATAATGACAGAATGACATAATTTTCTTTATACGAGGCATTTCACTCCCCTTGCCCCGAGCGGGGTAAGGGGAAGCGAAGCGGGGGAAAGGGGATTTTACTGCTGCGTAAACGGCAACTTGAATATCTGCACATCCGAAGTCTGACCGTTGTCATAGCCGAACACGATGACATAATAGTCATTGTTCTTACGGACGCTGTTCAAGAAGTCCAGTGCACTGCGTGTGACTGTTCCCTGGCAGTAAGCCTCAGGATACATCGTTGGTGAGAACGAGTCAGCAAGCTGTGTTGCCATTTCGTTCATCT
>JAUNIK010000131.1 GCA_030523505.1 Prevotellaceae bacterium
GTCGAGTGGTGAGTAGCACCACGCTGATGTGAGTGGTTCAAAATATCTGAGAGTTACTCTCAAGGATTTTGAGGCGCTCATAGCAGCAAGCCGACAGGCTCGACATAAGCACAAGGGGTTTATTCTGGTTTTTGTTCAATCAAACACAGGAATCGTGGGGTGGGATTATTAGCCCCAAGCGTCGATGATGCCCTTGAAATCAGCAGCCTTCAATGAAGCGCCACCGATAAGACCACCGTCGATGTCAGGCTTTGCGAAGAGCTCAGGAGCGTTAGAAGCCTTGCATGAACCACCATAGAGGATAGTTGTCTCAGCAGCAGCCTCTGCACCGTAAACCTCAGCAACGCATGAACGGATGTAAGCGTGGATCTCCTCAGCCTGGTCAGCAGTAGCAGTCTTACCTGTACCGATAGCCCAGATTGGCTCGTAAGCGATTACGATGTTCTTCCACTGCTCTGCTGTGAGGTGGAATACTGAACCAGCGAGCTCTGCCTTGCAAACCTCTTCCTGCTTGTTAGCCTCACGCTCCTCGAGTGACTCACCGATACAGAAGATAACCTTCAGACCGTTAGCGAGTGCCAACTCTACCTTCTCCTTGAGGATCTCTGGAGTCTCGTGATAGTACTCACGACGCTCTGAGTGACCGAGGATTACATACTCAGCACCTGTTGACTTAACCATCTCTGCTGAAACCTCACCAGTGTAAGCACCTGAAGCCTTGTCAGCGCAGTTCTCTGCAGAGAGCTTGATGCAGCTACCCTCGATAACCTGAGCTACTGATGCGAGGTGGATGAATGGAGTACCGATTACTACTTCACAGTTAGGGTTCTTTACTACTTCTGTGAGTTCCTTTGCGAGGGCAACACCCTCCTGCAGGTTCTTGTTCATTTTCCAGTTACCTGCTACAATTTTCTTTGCCATTTTCTTTTCTTTTTTAAGAGTTAATATGGATGATAAATGATCTTTCTTCAATGTTGTGACTCGTCTTTTCTTCATGAACCACTGTGTGAACGCGAAGGTTCTGTCGGCTATCGAGAGGATTATCAGTGGCAGGAAGAACCATGCGAGTACTTTCATAATCTGCATCGTGTCGCTCACTTCGCGCTGCTTGCCTATCGGCAGTTCGTCGAGTGGGGCGTTGAGCTCGTCCTCGCTTGGCAGATCGTTGTGACTCCACTTCTGGATGATTGTGCCGTCGTGGAGCAGGAGCAGTCCCGGATTGCTTCGGATGATGGTCTTCAGCGTCACTGGGTCGGTGGCACAGAACGGATATTCCGCTCCGGTCATATCCTGCCAGTGGGATATCGCCGCCTCGCCACTCGAGGTGAGACAGTAGAACGGATAGCCCTGTTCCTTAGCGTACTCGTAGATCTGGTCGATAGGACCGAAGTTCGAGTCGTTGGCTTTCTCGATGTATGGCGATATCAGAAGGAAGGTGTACCCCTCGTGCTGAAGAACCTCTTCTGTTATATCATCGCCATCGGTGGTCTGTATCGAGAAGTCGTGGATCGGTGGCACATAGCCCTGCTTCACTATCTCGGTCTTGGTGTCCACATACTCCCATGTGGAGTCAGGGTATTCCTCGAGTGTGAACTCCTTTGTCTGTCCGTCCTTCTTCATCACGAAGGTAGTCTTGAACTCCGGCTGTTCGGCATCCTCAGGGATTGCCATTCCCTCTTCGATGTTTGCTCCGATGTGATACGGACGGAAGTCGAACGGTGGCAACAGATACATGCTGTAGGCTGCAAACGCCAGGATGAATATCACGGCGTAGTTCATCACGAGCACGCTGTTACTCTTCGAGAGGGCTTTTATCATGTCGTTAGGTCGCCATGCCACGATGATGGCTAGTGCGAGCAGAACGATGTTCTTTAGTAAGGTCTGACCGTTTGTCAGATGTACAGCATCGCCGAAGCATCCGCAGTCGCTTATCGGGTCGAAGAGGTAGAGCCAGATGGTGACGATGGTCATTCCGACGAGGAACACTACCGACAGTCGGCTGGCAAGCTTTCGCATCATGCCGAAGAGGAGCAGTACGCCGAGGGTGAACTCCAATGCCGACAGTCCTACGGATGTGGCGAGAGTCAACCAGTCGGGCAGCACGCCACCCATGTTGAGCGCCCCGAGGTAATCCTCAATCTTGTATTGAGTGCCGAGTGGGTCGATGGCCTTGACGAATCCCGAAAGGATGAATGTCAGTGCGACAATGATTCGGCAGACGTTACACAAGCCCACCCATGCCCTCCCTAGAGGGATGTTTGATACCTTATTATCAGATGCGCTCTTTCTCACTACTACTTCCTTACTCCAAGTTTAATTACCGCAAACACGGAGTAGTTGATGATATCCATGTAGTTCGCGTCGATGCCTTCGCTGACGAGCGTCTCGCCTGCGTGGTCCTCAATCTCCTTGATACGCTCCAGTTTGGTGAGGATGAAATCGGTGTAACTGCTCACACGCATATCCTCCCATGCACCACCATAGTCGTGGTTCTTCTTGAGCATCAGTTCGGTGCACTCCTTTGCCCAACGGTCGTATTCAGCCATCGCCTCATCGTTGGTCATGTCCACCTTGTCGGCAAACCCCTTTTCCAATTGGATGAGTCCGATGAGACCGTAGTTGATGAGAGCCATGAACTCCGGCAGTATGCCTTCGCCCACCTTCGATTCCTTCTTTATCTCGAGCGTGCGTATGCGCTTGCCCTTGATGAACAGCTGGTCGGTCAGCGATTCCGGACGGAGCATTCGCCAAGAAGGTTTGTAGTCGTAGAGTTTCTTTCTGAACACCTCACGGCACATCGCCATGGCCTGTTCAAACTCTGAGGACCCACAGGACCCACCCCCTTGCCCCTCCCTTTCAAGGAGGGGAGTAGATACTCCTATATTGTTGATTTCTTGATTCATAATCCTTTCTTTTTTATATAGTATTCAACGCCCTTGCCCCGAGCGGGGAAAGGGAAGAGCCTTAAGGCTCGGGGTTAGGGGTGTTTTTGTTTCTCCCTAATTATTCTTACTACACCACACTCTGCATCATAGCGAGCCTGCAATGAGTCGCGCTTGTTGCGAAGCATATTCTGCTCCAGCAGGGTAGGAGCTTGGTCGATCTGTGCTATCGTTGCCTGAAGAGCCGAGTCTGTCACAGCCACCTCGTGCTGAGCCTGAAGCAGTGATGCTTCCTGCCACAGTTCGAGAGCACGCTTGCGAGTCTCGATAGCCTTCGGGAAACGGTCGCGTAGTATCACGATGGAGTCCAGTGCACTGCGGAAATCGCCAGCCTGCACCGATGCTTCAATACCCTCGAGCATAGGACGAGCCTTGTCGTCCTCAGTCTTCTGATGGCACGACGCGAGGCCCAAAGCCGCCAGAATTACTACCGCTGATATAATCAGATTCTTCATATTGACTGCAAATTTACTAAAAAAAGTTCATATCTCGCTATTTTTTTGTAATTTTGCATTTGATTTTAGAAAGTTTTTTTATTGGATGAGAAATTTCAGCGATAGCGAACTGGCGGAAATATTAGATAAAGACATCTTCCACAAGATATCACAGGCTGCCGATACCCTCGGCGTGGAGTGCTATGTTGTGGGAGGTTTTGTGCGTGACGTATTCCTTGAACGACCATCCAACGATATTGATGTCGTTGTGGTGGGAAGTGGCATTGCCGTAGCCCAGGAACTGAAGAAGATACTCGGCAAGAAAGCCCATGTGGCTGTATATAAGAACTTCGGTACAGCGCAAGTGAAATACCGCGACACCGAGGTGGAGTTTGTCGGTGCCCGCAAGGAGAGTTACCAGCGTGACTCCCGCAAGCCGATAGTGGAGGATGGTACCCTTGAAGACGACCAGAACCGTCGTGACTTCACCATCAATGCCCTTGCTATCTGTCTCAACAAAGACCGTTTCGGTGAACTCGTTGATCCCTTCGATGGCCTTTACGACATGGAAGATGGCATTATTCGTACGCCGCTCGATCCAGATATCACCTTCTCCGACGACCCACTGCGAATGCTCCGTTGCATCCGATTTGCTACGCAATTGAATTTCTACATCGATGATGAGACCTTCGATGCCCTTGAGCGCAACCGTGAGCGCATAAAGATTATCAGTGGTGAGCGCATTGCCGAGGAGTTGAACAAGATTCTCAAGTCGCCAGTGCCGAGCAAGGGTTTCGTTGACCTCCAGCGCTGCGGATTGCTTGAACTCATCCTTCCAGAACTTGCTGCCCTCGATAATGTAGAAGTACGCAACGGCCGTGCACATAAGAATAATTTCTATCACACATTAGAAGTATTGGATAATGTGGCCAGCAGAACAAAAGAGCATAGCCCCCTTCCATCTTCCCCCTCAAGGGGAAGGGCTGAAAATACTGACAGTTCGGATAAAAAGTATTATACGGCAGATCCAATGCTGTACGAAAAACTCAAGTCGTTTGCAAAGGAAAACAGAACTTATGCAACTCCAGCAGAGTCGTGTCTGTGGGAGCATATCAAAAGTGATAGGTTAGGGGTTAACTTCCGTAGGCAGCATATTATTAAGGATTATATAGTTGATTTCGTTTGTCTGGAAAAGCAACTGGTAATCGAAGTGGATGGCGCTTATCATTCTGAACCTCGACAGGCAGAGGATGATAAAATCAGAACTGCTTCATTAGAAAAACTTGGTTTCAGGGTGATCCGTTTCACCAATGATGAGGTTATTGGCAACACTGATGAAGTATTAGCAAATATCAAAACCGCCCTGACTTCTTGTTCTGCATCTTCTTGTACCCCTTCCTTGACGGAAGATTCGGCGTCGAGCCATCAGGTATATACTAAGCCTCCCCTTGAGGGGGAGGTTGGTGGGGGCTCCGGCTCCTTATGGCTTCGTTGGGCTGCGCTGCTTCACGATATTGGAAAACCAAAGTCGAAGCGTTGGGAAGTGCCACAGGGGTGGACCTTCAACAACCATAACCTCATTGGTGCAAGGATGATACCAAACCTGTTCCGCCGACTGAAACTGCCTCTCGACATGAAGATGAAATATGTGCAGAAACTCGTCGATCTACACATGCGACCAATCATCATCGCCGATGAGATTGTCACCGACTCAGCCGTTCGCCGATTGATGAACGATGCCGGTGACGACCTCGACGACCTGCTCATCCTCTGCGAAGCCGACATCACCTCGAAGAACCAGCAACGAAAGGCCCAGTTCCTCGATAACTACCGCCTTGTGCGTGAGAAGTTGAAGGACCTCGCCGAGCGCGACTATAAGCGACTCCTGCAGCCCGTCATCGACGGCAACGAGATCATGGAGATGTTCAACCTCAAGCCATCGCGTGAGGTAGGAGCATTGAAGCAGTGCCTCAAGGACGCCGTCCTCGACAATAAGGTAGAGAACGAGCGCGAACCCCTCATGGCACTCCTCATGCAGAAAGCAAAGGAAATGGGGCTACTCCACCCCGATTTCATCAATAAATAAATATGTCGGAGTGCCGTAACCATCGTGAGTCTCAGGGAAAGATGGGGCAGGGTGGACGGTGACGCGGACATAGCGAGCCTTGACAGCATTGAACGGCAGGAAGTACTTATCGATGTCCTTCTTGCCGTTGTCGGTTTCGTAAGGGTACGCCTGGCGTGCCACCTCCTTGAACGTCTTCCCGTCGTTGCTTGTTTCCACGGCAATCTCACCGATGTTGGATATCCATGCCTCCATGTCCGTCATGCACGAAACCTGCACCTGCGACACCTTTTGGCGTTTCTGCAAATCATAGGTCACGACAGCCGGACCACCTTTGAATCCGAGCCAGTCGCCAGTGGCGAAATTCTTCTCACCACAGATACCATCGTTGAGCGTTGCGGCACCATCGAAAGAATAACGCGGTTTGTCAAGATAAGTGTCATCGAGAACGATAGGACAGTAGGTGGATTTAGTAAAGAGGAAACGACGAGTGTTGACCGAGTAATACTGATAGGTGCGACCTTCGAGAGTCCACTCCGTGGCATCACCATCAGCGATATGTGGCAAAGCCTCGATGACGCAAGTGCTGCGCACCTCTTTCTGTTCTTCGGCAGTACCATCGGAAGAGGTAAGGAAAACATCAGCACAGCGCTTCTCAGGATTGCGCTTTACTGTGAAGAATCTGTCGTACAGATGACGACAGTAGTTTAGTCCCAAGGACTTGTATTCTTGTAATCGTTTTTCCAAAGTAGGCATAAACTCATGGAACGACCTGTTGACATTCCTTCCCGCTTGTACCTCCTGCAAGGCAGCGAGGCGTGGAAGGAGCATATACTCCACATGCTCCGGTTGTGACACATGCTCAGTCCATAGGTTCGCCTGGATGCCGACGATGCTCTGTGCCTCCTCGGCAGTCAGTCCCTCCAATGGATTGTAGGAATACACCCGTTCCACAGGCAGCGAGTTGCCGAAACCACGCGGTTCGGTGTCGATATTCGATGTCTGGAAATAGTCGAAGTAGCAATATTTCGATGGAGAGAGGATAGAGCGGCCACCCAACTGATGCACCTTTTTCGCGGTGTCCTGATCGCGCCATATCATGATATATCCACCCGACAAGTCGGTCATTCCGTTGTCGAGAACATCATCCCACATCACCCACTCACGACCGTAACCTTTGAGGATATCGGCGATGCGACTCATGCAATACGACTGTTGCTTGTCGTGGCAGTGAGGACATTTCGCCCAACGGTCGATAGCCACCTCGTCGCCACCAACATGAATCATCTTCGACGGGAACAGATCCACCACTTCGCGCAGCACATTGCTGATAAAGGTGTAGGTGTTCTCGTTGCCAATGCAAAGCACATTCCCCGGTTTGTCGTTAGTGGAGCACGTCAGTTCTGGGTACGCCTTGATGCCCGCCTCCATGTGACCAGGGAGGTCTATTTCCGGTATCACCTCGATGCCCTTTGTGGCAGCATACGCCACGATGTCGCGCACCTCGTCGTGGGAGTAGAATGGTATTCCCTCCGTGAGTTTTGGGTAGGCTTTTATCTCCAGTCGCCACGCCTGGTTGTCGGTGAGATGCCAGTGGAAGCGGTTGATGTCGTGCATCGCAAGGATGTCGAGATAGCGCTTCACCACCTCCGGTGCAAAGTAATGTCGGCTCACATCGAGGTGCATACCACGATACTCAAAGCCTGAAGCCGCAGATTGCGCGAAACTGTCACACGACAAGAATAATAGGAGTGAGATTAGGAATGACTTACAGGAATTTTTCATATTTGGGGCTTATGTTTTGAACATTAATTTCCATTAATCTGGACATTAATCTGCCATTAATATTTTTGGCAATGATATACAATTAGGCATCTTACATATTTTTTCTGTCAAGAATTAGAGAATTAGAGAATTTTATTTTTTTCTAAGCAGGAAATAATTACTTCCCTTCGCTTTTCGGCCCCAGCAAGCTGACAGCCTGCTTCGGT
>JAUNIK010000132.1 GCA_030523505.1 Prevotellaceae bacterium
CAATCTTCACTCTGTCGCCCACGAATCCACAGTCCTGCACCTTCTGCGCCACCTCATTGCTTATCATACTGCGGATGGCGTGAGTGAAGTCGGTATCCTTCTCATGCTTCACCATCAGGGCAGCAATCTGTGAAGTGAGACCGTGGAACAGCATCACATTTCCATCGCCCACCTCGTTCAGCACAGAGATGATATTTCCCTCGCCATAGGTAGCACCTTCAGTAGTCTCGATGGTTCCCACATTGGTTATTATGCAATCATCGCCGATGATGTAGTTGTTGATATGACCGCCGATATTCTCAATCAGGCAGTTGTCACCGATTGTGCAGTTACGCAATGTCGCATTGCGGATTCCGGAATGTTTGCTGAAACCTCGTGACACCTCAACATTCTTGTTGAACTCACCAAGGTTCACCTCACCATAGAAATCCACGCGGGTGATATGTTCAGGCGAGAAATCCTCGCCTACATTTATCGCTGTCCAGTCTTCGGCATAGCACCCCTGACTCTTCAGCGTCTGAATCTCATTTACAGTTAATAATCTGCTCATAACTTCGTACTTCTATTCAATTTCCGGATAAAGGAAATCATTATAAGGATACTTCTGCACATGCAACTCGCGAACCTTCTTGTAGAGCGTTGTGCGGAACTCCTCGATATTGTCTTTTTCTGTGGCAGAAATGAACAGACAGTTGTCGTTCAACTTCGCCATCCAGGTCTTTTTCAGTTCTTCAAGCGGAATCTCGTTCTTCTTCACCGGAGTAAGGTCGTCCTCGTCCTTCTCAATCCACTTATAATTATCGATCTTATTGAAGATAATCATCAGTGGTTTCTCGGCACAGCCCAGTTCGGCAAGAGTCTTGTCAACAACCTTTATCTGTTCCTCGAAGTCAGGGTGGGAGATATCCACCACATGAAGCAGCAGGTCGGCCTCGCGAGTCTCGTCGAGGGTAGATTTGAACGAGTCCACAAGGTCGGTAGGCAACTTACGGATGAATCCAACGGTATCAGCAAGGAGGAACGGCAGGTTGTCAACTACCACCTTTCTTACGGTAGTGTCGAGAGTCGCGAAAAGCTTGTTCTCGGCAAACACATCACTCTTCGACATAAGGTTCATGATAGTGGATTTACCCACATTGGTATATCCCACGAGAGCCACACGCACCATTCTTCCACGGTTCTTACGCTGGGTGGTCTTCTGCTTGTCGATTTCAGTGAGACGCTCCTTCAGCAATGATATACGTTGGAGGATGATACGGCGGTCCATCTCCAACTGGGTTTCACCAGGACCACGCAATCCCACAGCACCACCACGCTGACGCTCAAGGTGAGTCCACAGACGCTGCAGACGAGGGAGCATATAGCGATATTGCGCAATCTCCACCTGAGTCTTAGCCTCGGCAGTCTGGGCACGCATAGCGAAGATGTCGAGGATGAGCGAGGTTCTATCCAGAATCTTTATCTTCAGTTCGCCCTCAATCACTCTCAACTGCTTTGGTGATAGTTCGTCATCGAAGATCACCATACCCACAGGCATCGGTCCCACATATTCCTCTTCAGGAGTATATGGGTTATCGTCCTTCCAACTGTACCAGGCGTCTTCACAATCCTTTATATACTGCTTTATCTCCTCCAGTTTACCAGTTCCGACATAGGTGGCACCATGAGGACCGTTCACCTTCTGGGTGAAACGCTTCACTGTGCGGGCACCAGCGGTATCGGCCAGGAATTCCAGTTCGTCGAGGTACTCATTGGTACGGTCTTCGTCCTGCTGGGGAGTGATGAGGCCCACGAGGACAGCAGTTTCTGTCTTAGCCTCCGAAATTACAAATTCACGCATTAAAAATCGTCTTTCTTTTATTATCTTGCACCACTTTCGCGCATATCTGTGCGCTTGTGTGCGTACATATTTTATTATTAGAATGCAAAATTATAGTATTTTTTGCAGTTTTCCAAAAAAAAGAGTAAATTTGTAGTCGAAATCGTAAAACCCAACTAATTACCTTATTATGAAAAAATTATCTATCATCGCTTTTGCCCTTATGGCTGCAATGAGTTTATTCGCTCAGAAAGCAGATTACAATGTGGTTCCGATGCCACAGACTGTTACCCAAGTCAACAAGCCTTCGTTCACTCTGAATGCCGACACCCGTATCGTTTATGTAGAGGGTGTGGAGCAGATGGAGGACAATGCTCGCTTCCTCCAGGAGTATATCCAGAAGAATGTTGGTATCAAGGTGCTCACCTCTACCAATATCGCTAAAGCTCCAGCAAATGCCATTAAGCTCGTTCTTGACGAGAAGGTGGAGAATGCCGAAGGTTATGTGATGACCGTTGACAATAAGGGTGTTGTCATCAAGGGAAGCACTCCTGCTGGTGTGTTCTATGGTATCCAGACTCTCCGTAAGTCGTTGCCAACAACAGTTTGCACACAGGTGGAACTCCCTGCTGTGCAGATTGCTGATGCTCCTCGTTTCGCTTATCGTGGTATGATGCTCGACTGTGGACGCCATTTCTTCCCAGTGGAGTTCGTGAAGGAGTATATCGACCTCATCGCTATGCACAATATGAACCGCTTCCACTGGCATCTCACCGAGGACCAGGGCTGGCGTATCGAGATAAAGAAGTACCCAATGCTTACTGCTATCGGTAGTGTGCGCAAGGAGACAACCATCGGTCATAACTCACAGATTTATGACGGTACTCCTTATGGCGGTTACTACACACAGGAGCAGGCTCGCGAAATCGTTGAATATGCAGCAAAGCGCCATATCATAGTAATCCCAGAGATTGATATGCCTGGTCATCAGGAGTCGGCTCTCGCAAGTATTCCTGAACTTGGTTGCACTGGTGGTCCTTACGAGGTAGAGACCAACTGGGGCGTGTTCCCTGATATCCTCTGCATGGGTAATGAGAAGACCTATGAGTTCTGCGAGAATGTTCTCTCGGAGTTGATGGACATCTTCCCATCAGAGATGATTCATATCGGTGGTGATGAGGCTCCAAAGAAGCGTACCGTGGAGTGTCCTAAGTGTAAGGCTCTCATGGAGCGCGAGGGTTTGAATGAACATAATGTTCAGGGATATTTCACCAACCGTATCGAGAAGTTCGTCAACTCGAAAGGTCGTCGCATCATGGGCTGGGATGAGATTCTCGAGGGTGATATCAACAAGAGCGCAACCATCCACTGCTGGCGTGGTTCTGAGCATGGCATCAAGGCAGCACAGCTCGGTCATGATGTGGTAATGTCGCCTACAACTTATTGCTATCTCGACTATTATCAGTTTGATCCAAAGAAGAGCGATGAGCCACAGGCTATCGGTGGTTATCTGCCTTTGGAGAAGGTGTATGGTATGATTTCTATTCCTGATGACATCTCGCCAGAGAACCGCAGTCATATCCTCGGTGTTCAGGGTAACCTCTGGACAGAGTACATCGGCACAACCAACTATGCTGAGTATATGGTATTGCCACGAATGGCGGCAATCGCGGAAGAAGGTTGGTGCGAGCATAAGGGCACTTACGAGGAGTTCATGCCACGTATGACCCGCCTCACTGATCTCTACGATCTCTACGGACTCCAGTATGCAAAGCACAACTGGCCAGAGAAGAAAATCCAGAAAGAATGGTAAAAAATCATAAATCATAAATTCAAAAAATCATAATTGTAACGATGCGTGTAATTATTGAAAAAGACTACGAGGCTCTTTCGCAGTGGGCTGCAGAGCACGTTATTAAGAGAATCAATGAGTTCGGACCAACTGAAGACTGCAAGTTCGTGCTGGGTCTTCCTACAGGCGGTTCGCCAATCGGCATGTACAAGAATCTCGTAAAGGCTTACGAGGAGGGGCGTGTTTCGTTCAAGAATGTCATCACATTCAACATGGACGAGTATGTTGGTCTTCCTAAGGAGCACCCAGAGAGCTACTGGTCGTTCATGCACCGCAACCTCTTCGATCATATCGACTGTCCAGCAGAGCAGGTTCATATCCTCAATGGTAATGCTGAGGATCTCGCAGAAGAGTGCGCAAACTATGAAATGGCTATCGAGGAAGCAGGCGGTATCGACCTCTTCATCGGCGGTATCGGTCCTGACGGACATATCGCTTTCAACGAACCATTCTCGTCACTCTCTTCACGCACACGCCAGAAGACCCTCACAACAGATACTATCGTAGCAAACTGCCGTTTCTTCGACAATGATATCAACAAGGTACCAAAGACAGCCGTAACTGTTGGTGTTGCTACTGTTCTCGATGCACAGGAAGTAATGATCCTCTGCAACGGTCACAACAAGGCACGCGCCCTTCAGGCAGCAATCGAAGGTCCTGTTACTCAGCAGTGGACAATCTCTGCTCTTCAGCTCCACCCAGCAGGCATCATCGTTTGTGATGAGGCTGCAACAGACGAGTTGAAGGTTGCTACCTACAAGTACTTCAAGGATATCGAAAAGAAATAATCAACCTTGCTTCAAACCCCTCTTCCCACAAGGAGAGGGGCTTTTTAATTATGGAATACGATCCTTCTCAAGTAAAAGTCATAGAGGCCCAGAAGGGCTTTCATCTCGTTCTCGCACCTCCTGGTTGCGGAAAGACGCAGATTCTCACCGAACGAATAAAGTACGCCCATACTAAACTCGGTGTGGAGTATGGCGATATGCTATGTCTCACCTTCACCAACCGTGCTGCGCGAGGTATGAAAGAGCGAATCCGCACAAATATCGATGACCGTGAGGTAGAGCGTGTATATGTGGGAAATGTGCATAGATTCTGCTCGCGTTTCCTCTTTGAATACGCCCTTATCCCAGCCGAAACGAGTGTTATCGACGATGATGACGCCATAAGCATCCTTGCCCGCTATTTCGAGGAAGATGAGGCCTTTGTGACAGTAAACTACCTCAGAAAGAAGGAGTATTTCGATGTGCTGCATCTGGCAGCGTATATGTACCAGATTGAACATGAACACGGCAAGGATATCCGTCTTCATCCGGAATGTCTTTCTCCGGAAGAAATCGGAATAATCAAGCAGATATGCGAGAGCCAGTCTGGTTCGTTCTCCCGTGAGGCAATGCTCGATGTGTATCATCATGCCGACAGATATCGCGATTTGATAAATACGGCACAGGTGGATATCGGCATTCGCAGCAATGCCCTTCCTGTGCTCCGCAAACTCGAGGCAGCCGATTTTTATGTGAGATATAAGCGGGAGAACCGTCTCGTTGATTTTGAAGACTTGCTCCTTCTTGCTTACGATGCCCTTAATCATGATGATGAGGGGCGTTTCAAGCATTATCCGTGGGTGCAGGTTGACGAGGTGCAGGACCTTAATCCATTGCAGTTGAGAATCATCGACTTGCTCTCGATAAAGTTCTATCCACAAGGCAGTTATATGTATCTCGGTGATGAGCAGCAAGCCATCTTCTCGTTCATGGGAGCGAAGATGACCACCCTCCAAATGCTCAAGGAACGAAGTGGGAAGAATGTGCACCGACTTACAAAGAACCACCGTTCACCGAAATATCTCCAGCAGGTGTTCAACCACTACGCCTATCATGTTCTCGGCATTCAGAAGGATATGCTCCCTACATCTGATTCCGAACCGATAAGGAGTGGCAACGAACTCTCGTTTATGGTGAGCAACACCTTCGACAACGAGTATTCCGATGTGGCACAGCAAGCACAGCGACTCGCATCGCAGAATCCCGATGAGACCACGGCAGTCATCGTTACCTCGAATGCCGATGCCGACCTTATCAGTGCGAGGATGAACGATATGAATGTGGGCTATTTCAAAGTGTCGGGCACTGATATTTTCTCGCTTCCTGAAGTGAAACTCGTGTTAGCCCACCTCGCAGTCTTTGCCAACGAACATAACTTCATTGCTTGGGCCCGTCTGCTCAAAGGATTGCGGGTTTACGAGCAAGCAGCATCCGCCCGTGGCTTTGTGCGCGATCTTATGGAAAGAGCCTTGCTCCCAACCGACTTGCTACTTCGTGAGAACGGTAGTTATGTAATGGATTTTGAACAGACTTGCCGTGAGAAAGAGATAGTGGTGTTTGATACTGAAACTACCGGACTGAATGTTATTGAGGATGATATCGTGCAGATTGCAGCGATGAAGATGAAGGGTGGGGCGGTAGTGTCTGGTTCGGAGTTCAGCGTTTATATCCATACCGACCGCGAGATACCGCTCATGCTCGGTGATATCGAGAATCCGATTATTGAGGAGATGAAGAACCATCAACTGTTGAGCCATGAAGAAGCGTTGCAACAGTTTATGGATTATGTCGGTGACGGAATCCTGCTCGGTCATAATGCCGACTATGATTACAATATCCTCGATGCCAATCTGAAACGTTATCTGCCACAGATTGATTTGAGAACGAAATGTCCGTATTATTTCGATACGCTTAAACTTACTCGTCTTCTTGAACCGAACCTCCATCAGTATAAGTTGAAGCACCTCCTTGAGGTGTTGCATCTTGAAGGCGAGAACAGTCATCTTGCTGATGCCGATGTTGCCGCTACCTGTAATGTTGTTGCCCACTGTCTGCGAAAAGCCCAGGAGGTGATTCCGCAGCAACAGGAGTTTCTCGCACGAAAAACCGTCAAAGACCGTTCTGCGGCATTCCGAAAGGCGTATAGACAATATTATCTTGATACCCTTGAACGATTGTATGCAAGACAAGAGGAAGTCGGCGGTTCGATGCTTGTGGGCGAAATGAACAAGTTCTATGATGCACTTGTAGAAGAGGCGATTATCCAACCAGTGAAGGGTTTTGCGTATATAGGTCGTTATATAGACAAGGATATTGTGAATGTGGCAGCAGAACTGACACTCAAAGAGCAACTCGCCAGTCATAATCTCGAGATCAGTACGCTGAAAGAGAGCGATCTTTGTTCGAACGATGTGGTCGATGAGCGCGTTTTCGTGACCACTGTACACAAGGCGAAAGGCTTGGAATTTGATAATGTGATAGTCTTTGATGTTGCTGACGACCGCTATCCTGGGTTCTATACCCGTAATGATCCCGTGATGAGAGCCGAAGACGCAAGAAAGTTGTATGTGGCTTTGACCCGTGCAAAGAAGAGGATTATGCTCGCTGTTTCGGCCGAAAAGCGCGACTATCATAATAATGTTCATACAAGAAACTACTCTCCGTTCCTTGCTCCAGTGATGAGATTCTTCACTACCTACAAAGAGTAAGGGTGGAGTTGTCGTGTGAAATTATTTGACAAGAGAATTCAAACAGTTTGCTTCTGTCTGTCATTTCTCCTATTGAAGAGAAGTGTGTAATATTGCTCTTGTAACACCCTGATTATCAGTGCGTTATAAAAGCGCCGTTTTTGC
>JAUNIK010000133.1 GCA_030523505.1 Prevotellaceae bacterium
AAGAATGATAAAGGATAATACTCTAACTGATGCTCTCATATATACGTTTTTTTGTTTGGACTTGCAAAAATAACTATTATAATCTACAACGCCAAAGATTTCACAGTAAATTAGTCTACAAATAATCTACCATTAGTCTACCATTTATCTACGTTTTCCATTGATTTCGCGTGGAAATTCAAGGAGGGAGTTTTCTTATGGAACATTCATTAAAAACATGATTATATTTTTGTACCTATAAATAATTTAGTCCTGAATCCTAAGCCATATCTTTTCTTGTTAAATCATGTTAAATATCTGGTCTTATCTTTACTCTATGGGTAAAGAATCATATTCGACTTTTGTGAGTAAATTTGCGCTATGAGACGTAGAGACATATCGCAATGGGTATTGAGAATAGAATCTCGTACTACCCTCAACGAACAGTTGGGGGGAGCTCTCTATGATTTCATCGATAGTCATACTGTGGTTCTTTTTGATGGCAGACGGAAGTCGCTCCTGTCGTGCGTCAGAGAGTCAACCCGTATGGGTGACAAAACGCTGCAGAAGGTGTTCCGTGGCGAGACCAACAAATCAGATCAATACCAAAGAGTGGAATGCGCGATACAAGAATGGTTGTCAACTGCTGAGCGTATAAGACTGTTTGGAATATTGACAGATGTAAGAATGTCATACTACCGGGATCGTGGCGATGAGTTTCTTGACGAACAACGCCAGAAATACCGCCCGAAGAGAAAAGCATCTCCTCCTTGACCAGAATCTGTTTGTTATGCCGTCTGTCTAAAAACAAAAATATGAAACAACTGAAAAATGTCCTTCATTCCTTCTCGCGGCTGGTGCTGTGGGTGGTGGTGCTGCTGTTGGTGGCAGCGTGTAGATTCATCAGCGACATGCTCGCTATAGTGCGTATCATCGTCAATGCCCTCGATAGGGCTCCGCGGTATGCTGTGGTACATCTGATGAAACGGCTTGAGGTATGACTGGTGGTAGTACCTTCTTTCAGCACCCTATAGGATTATGGGCGTCTGAACCTTACCGGCAACTTGCCGTTGACCTCGGTCCTGTGGGCCGTGGTATCTATTGGGATGTGTTTGAGCAGATCCGTCTCGGTCGTGGCATCGACTCTCTGGACCATCTGCTGGCTATGTATGACGATGTGCGTCCGAAGCGCCTGCGGGAGTCGTACCAGAACAAACTGCGGCAGGTGCTGTCGCCGAAGTACAACCTGTTCTATGTATCAACCCAGCGCATGGTGACCATCGTGGATCATACGAAGGAAATCCGCGAGAAGAACCGCATCGCCCTGGAAGGTCCGGGACTGTTTGATGATTGGGAATGAGGCCTATGACCGCAATATCACTTATTACTGAGGCTCTGTCGCATGCTGGCGAGGACCAGCAGCTGATGGAGCGACTGTCGCATCTTGATGAGCGACGTATAACCCCTGACAAGGAGTTGCCCCCGATGGAATTCCTGTTCAGGATGTTCGGCAAACCTTGTTTCCCAAGAGGTGAACTGGTTGCTATCACTGGTAAGGCCAAAAGTGGAAAAACATTCATCAGCAGTATTCTGATGACTCTCTGTTTCTGCAGGGAGGTTCTCACTGTGCAACGCCTTGTGGAAAGGCCTCTTCGTATTCTATGGTTCGATACAGAGCAGTCGGAGGAGTCGACTCAGGATATTCTGAACAACCGAATACTCCCCATGATAGACGCTTCATCTTTTGTGGACGAAGACGAGAAGGCTTCCTGCTCCTCCCCTTGGGGGAGGGTGGGAGGAGCTTTCAACATCTTCAATGTCCGACAGGATGTGTGGCAGGAGCGATTGCCTCTGCTCGAGGCTGCTGTGCACAAGCTCCGACCGGATTTTGTCGTTGTTGACGGCATACGCGACCTTGTAAACGACATCAATGATGGCGTCCTTGCACAGGATGTCATCGAGCGACTCATGCATCTTGCCAGTGATACGCAATGCTGCATGACGTGTATCCTCCATCAAAACAAAGGTTCGGAGGATAAGAACCTCCGTGGATGGATCGGTACGGAACTGCTGAACAAGGCTTTCGAGGTGTATGAAGGAACAAAAGACGGAGACCGTATTTTCACTTGGCGCCAGATAGCCACCCGTAAATACGATATCCTCGATGAACTGAAATATACAGTGGGCGAGGACGGTATTCCACAGTTGTGTTCTGTGGAGGAGATACTTAAGTCGTGTAATAATAATTCGCACAACAGTTGCGTGAATCCAAACGGTCGTATTGCAGTCAATCCGAAGTATCTTCTTGCCTATGATGGTAATTTCCCGATTCTTGATAACAAAGCTCTTTTTACTGACGCTTTCCGTCCAGGCGAGATAAAGACTGCTGTGGCACTTCAAGAGGTAGTTATGAAGATGGCGAATATCACCAGCTATAAGTACTATAACCGCTGTCGTGAGGATGCCCTTGCCAAGGGTGTAATCAAGCAAACTGCTGGTACGGGCAATCATATTGCCTACACCTGTCTGTTAAAGCCATCTGTCGATGTGGTACCTCCAAAAACTGATGATACTCAGCAATTGAATTTGTTTGCAGAAAATGGAAGTTCCTTCGGTGACTTGCCATTCTGACCCCTACATACTACGTTCCCCTGTAAGGGAACTACGTATTAGGGTCAAAGGCATCACCTCCGGAAAAAATCAACGTAATGGATATGAATCTTGATAGCTCAACAATAGAGAAAATCAACAGTCTGAAGATTTTGGATGTGGCAGATAAACTGCAAGTCGGATATTCTGTGAAAGGCGCCTGGCGCAAGGCACTCTGCTTCTGTCACGACGACCATCACCCAAGTCTCGGCATCAATCCGTCGCGCAACACATGGAAGTGTTTCAGTTGTGGTAAGGGAGGCAGTCATATCGACCTTGTCATGGAACATGAGAATCTTGCCTTCCCCGATGCCTGCGAATGGCTCATACGCGAGTTCAACATCCCCGTGCCACAGAAAGAAATACGCAAATCACTCATCGAAGCAATAAAAGAAAAAGTTATGAAGAACGAAAACGAATACGAAAGGGGGGCTGATGTGTCGAAATACCTTAGTCCGGAGTTGCTTACTGATTTCAAGGGCGTTAGCAACGAGTTCACTCGCGCCCTTGTCAGCACCGGCATCCTCACACAGGAGCAGATGAACCATGCCGCTGAGACATTCCGTCTCTCAACAGCCGACGACAGTGTCATCTTCTGGCAGATAGACAGCGAGGGCAATATCCGTGAAGGCAAGGTGATGTACTATCAGGCTGACGGTCATCGCTCCCATTCACGCAAACCCGTCACTGTGTCATGGTTGCTAAAAGAAGCAAAGAAGCTCCCCAAGGACTGGCAGGCAAGCCGCTGCCTGTTTGGGTTGCATCAAACTTCGTACGAAAACGAAGACCGAATCATTGCTGTTGTGGAATCGGAGAAGACGGCTGTTATCTGTTCGGAACTGATACCGAGGTTGTCGGAGGCTGAGGTAATCTGGCTCGCAACGGGTGGCAAGTCGAACCTGTCAGCACAGGCGCTCCTGCCACTCAAGGGCATGAGGGTGATCCTGTTTCCCGACACCGACGCTTACACCGACTGGGTCAAAACCGCTCAGGAGATATCTAAGCAGTTCGGTCATCCGATTACTGTCAGCAACATTTTGGAACAATATGCCACCGCCGACCAGAAGAAACGAAAGATTGACCTCGCCGATTTTATTATTGAAAGCAGATAGCCTATGAAAAGTTATACCAAAGCCCAGCTCGCTGACATGGCAGGAGTGTCGCTCCGCACTTTCTCTCGTTGGATGGCAGAACGCGAGGCTGACCTCCGTCCCTTAGGCCTCACCAAGCATTCGCACATCCTCCCGCCGAAAGCAGTGAAAATCCTTGCCGACTTCTATGGGATTGATGTAGAGTGATTCCTTTTGCTCTTAATTTCCTCTTGTAATAAGTTGAAACACAGTCCTTTAAATGCTGTGTGCCAAATAAGCAAAAAAATAGATGCTTATTTGGCACACCTGAAAACACAGCAGCCTTGTGCTACAACCCATACTTATCACGGGTGCTCTTCAAAGTATTCTTTGCTACAGTGTAGGTGTAACAAGCCACAGGCATAAAGTGTAGTGTAACACTGTCCATTTCCTTGCGCAATGTAATGGTTCGTGTGGTCACAATGGCTTCTTCAAGACCGTTCTTTGGCATGTACCATAAGAGAGACTCCAATTCCCCAGGGTGTTCGGGGTAACGATCGCTCCATTTCAGTTCGACAGCCCAATGCGGCTTCTGGCGTGCTATGTCAATGCCAACAACATCTACCTCGCCCTGCACTTTCTTGTTAAGACGCCAGCTTGCATACGATATGTCCACGCCTGTTCTCGGAATCCATTGAGCATATACAGCCGTTTCCACCATATCGCCTATTTCTTCGTCAGTTTCTCGTATAGGTTGAAACAGTGCACATCGCAGTGAAGGATTGGTTAAGTATATCTTAAAGCTTGTCTCTCTCTGATATCTCTTTGCGGTGTCGTCAGTTCTGTGAATAACTTTAATTAGAAAAGCTGCTTCCAGATAATTGATGTATTTTTTCAGTACATCCTTCCTGACACCAGATTCCTTTGACATTGCTTCATACGAGAATTCACTTCCAGAGTGGTATGCAATCATTGTGAAGAGAGAGTTTAATTCCTGTACATCCTGAATACCGTATAGGCTTGGCAAATCTCTGAGAAGAACTTTATCAATGATGTCGTTACGGATAAACTGCCCTGGGTCAGACTGAATTCTCTCGGAGAATACGACCTCAGGATATCCTCCGAAATTGATATAGTCAACAAACAGTCCATTCAGTTTCTCTATATCAATAGTTCCGTAGTAATCCAGTTCCAGGCCTTTCCATTGCATCTTCTGCGGTATCATCAGCTGATCATACCCTTTGAGATGGATGAATTCATAGAAGGTCAGAGGAGGTAGACTGAAATCTGTGAATCTTCCAGCACCACTCTCGTCACTCTGTTTTTTCAAGGCCGCTGCGGCTGATCCACTCGCTACGAACTTAACATTCTTGTAGGTGTCAACAAGCGATTTCAGATGTATCTCCCAATCCTTCAAATACTGAATCTCGTCAAAGAAAACCCAATATTTGCTTTTGTCGTCTTGACCTTTGCCAAGTGTCTGCTTTGCAAGTGTAAACAACTGTTCCAGTGGAATCTTGTTATATATAGGCGTTTCCACAGAAACATATATTATGTTTTGTGCAGACACACCATCTTCGAGCAGTTTCTGTATGGTGTGGTAAAGCATAACCGTTTTGCCGACACGCCTCGGTCCCATAAGTATCAAAGCCCTTTTCAGATCCATATCCGTCACGAGAGGATAAAATATATCCATGTACAACCTCGGTGTCATCTGACTATAGAAATCGGATATCACCCCCTCTGTCCACCAAGGATTATCAATCCTCAGTCTTCCGATAATCTGTTTCTCTAATAGTGCTGTATATTCCATATAAAAGATTTTGGATAGGGCAAAGGTAACGAATATTTGCCGAATAAGCAAATTTTTATAGGCTTATTTGGTAGAAAACATGCTAAATAGGCAAAAGATATGGATTTTTTATTCTTATTTTTCCGCCAAATTCCGCCAAACCAAGTCAAAACCTACCAACGCCCGCCAGGCCCCCTTGCGGATTTAGTAACTTTGTAAACAGAAAAAGCCCCCCAGCCCCCAAAGGGGGAGTAAAGGGTAAATGCTTAGTATTCCAATAACTTTTAACTCCATCATGCATTACATCCGCGACAAACCTATCTGCTATTCCCAGTCTTCCTCCGTGTGGCAAGGCTATTAAGGCACCTCCCCTTTGGGGAGGCTGGGTGGGGCTTCTTTCAGGCCCCAAATGAACCCTTCATTTCAGCCAAATAAGCACCTTATTACGGCACAATAAGCACCTTGTTTCGCCCAAATGAAACCCTCATTTCATGGCTTTTACAGCCACGGCAAAAGAATCATCACAGAATGCCCGAAAATCTCTATCCGGATAAGGATCAACAGCCCACAGTAGGCATCATACATAGCAGTTCGTTGCATTCCTGAGATTCCATGCCCCAAACCATAATTATTAACAAAACAAGACCCGAGCCCCGAAACGGTCGCAACAGGAGCCCCTCCCCAGCCCTCCCCTAATTGGGAGGGAGCATTGAGTGAAATTCCCTCAATCAATAAAGGGTAATCACAATCCTCCCCCATTTGGGGGGGAGTTAGAGGGGGGCTTGTTGTTTACAGGGGGCTCCTATTTAGTATGATTTCTTACAAGCTTATCAAGAACAACAATGCTTCGTCGGCAAACTATGGTCGTTACTATGCCCGTGCAGTGATGACCGATGAGTTCAACCTCGAGGCAATCGCAGAGCGTATCCAGCGCAACTGCTCAATGAAGAAGTCGGATGTCCTCGGCGTCCTCACCGAAATGGTGGAGGTGATGCGCGACGAGCTCCAGGCCAGCCACACCGTCCGTATCGACGGTCTCGGCACCTTCAAGGTCGGTATCAAGAGCCGTTATGCGAAGACCGACTCCGAGTTCAACGCCGCACAGCACATCTACGGCAGCCGTGTCAACTTCCGTCCAGAGTACAGTGTCGTTGCCACCGGCACCTATGTCGATGATGAGGGTAACACCAAGGTGAAGAAGACCCACATCTCCGATCTCACCAAGGATCTGAAGTTCCAGATGTATTAAGACCCACCCCCCTCACCCCCTCCCGTTATATAGGGAGGGGGAGTGAAATGCCTTGGTGGGCGGGGGGGGGATTTAAGGTAAGATTTATGTTAGATTTTATATAGATTTTAGTTCAGATTTCGAGGAGCTTGCGACGATCTACTCTAAAACACCCACTAAGAAGCGAAGAATTTGAGCGCATTTTCAGTTAAGATTTTAGTTATAGATTATGGTATGGATAAAAATCCGTAAACAAAATCCTTACTAAAAATACGCTCCAGTGCGTCGCTCTATTGAGAACGATTTGATGGGGATCGCCCTTCGGGCTCGACATCCAAACAAAAATCTTAAATAAAATCCAAAAGAAAATCACCAAATCACAAATCATCAAATCAATAAATGTAACTATGAACAAGAACAATTTCAATCTGAATTTTTGGATCAAGATTGCCATCACCCTTCTCTCTGCCTTTGCTGCTGCCATGGGCGCCTCCGCCTGCGGTATGTCTGATGTGGCTGCAATAGCCACAGGCTGCGCGGCCGGAAGCATACTAAATGCGTAAAAGCCCCCCTCCATCTCCCCCCATTAGGGGGAGTGCCAGGAAGTTAGCCCTGTATGTCGGA
>JAUNIK010000134.1 GCA_030523505.1 Prevotellaceae bacterium
AGTAGCCCTGGTCAAGAACAAGACGCTGATAGAATGGTTCGTTGTTGAGATAGGTCTTGTTGCCCTCGCAGTGAATCTTACGCATACCAACATAAGAGTTCACCTGGTCGATGACCTTACCCTGTGCATCCTTAACCTCATAAGTAAGGTCGTAGAGGAATGGAGACTCAGGACTCCAGAGTTTTGGAGCCTTCACAGGAAGAACAACAGTTGAATTGTTTGTAGCCTTGACAGTCTTTGTAGCCACTACCTTCTTACCGTCCTTCATAGTAACGGTGAGGGTTGCACCAGCCTGACTATAGAAATGAGGATGAACGATGACCTGGTTCTGGTCGATATCGGTGATGACCTGAGCACGCTCGAGGGCGTTCTTCTCTACTGGTTCCATCCATACTGTCTGCCAGATACCTGTACAGCGTGTGTACATACACTCAAACTGGGTGTGGCGCACATTCTGCTTACCAGCAGGCTGGAGACAAGTACGAGTGTCGCTGTAAGCATGAACAACGAGCGAATGCGACTTGCCGTCAGCAAGGAACTTCGTTACATCGACTGCAAAACTTGTGCTACCACCGAAATGGCGACCAGCAAGACGACCATCGATATAGATTTCAGAGTTGTAGTAAACAGCACCGAAATTCAGTTTGATGTTCTTACCAGCCCAAGCGGCAGGCATCTGGATATCACGCTGATACCAGATATTGTTGATAAAATCGGTGTACTCAACACCAGAGAGTTTACTCTCAGGGCAGAATGGAACAGTGATCTTTCCATCGAAACCCTTCGACTCATAGAGACGCTTCTCAACACCTTCGCCTACGAAATCGAAGCGATAAGTCCACTCACCATTGAGGTTAACCCAATCCTGACGCTCAAACTGAGGACGAGGATACTCTGCACGAGGCTGCTGAGCCCATGCACTTGCTGCCATCACGAGGGCATACAAGCATAGTAATACTTTCTTCATTTTAGTTTTAATTGGTTTATTTGGTTAATATTAATATACATATTCAATTTCACCCTTCCACTCACCATCGCCAGATAAGCTGAAACCTGTACCCTGCGCTGATGAGCTGCCGTCGAAGAACGATGTAGAACAGCTAGTGACTTTGCACATTTCAACAGGAACATTATCAAGCTTTCTCGCTGCATACTCATTGCCCGATGCATCAAGTGCAGTAACGGTCATATTCAAGTTGCCTGTGACATCATGCGGAAAAGTGTACACTTCGAACACCTGTCCGGCTGCATGATCCATCACTTCGCGGATTTCTGTCTGGCGACTATTGACACAGCCGAATCCAGAGTCAGCATCCAACGTAGAACTTCCACCTGTGTAATAGAACTGCATTTTAGCAACGTCATCCGGTATAGCATCTTCGACTATGAAGCGAAACATTGCCACTACACGCTGCAGTTCAACATTGAACGACTGATCCTCGCTGACGGTGATGTCAGATGTGTAGGCGAACGTGTCTGTTACCTTATTATTAGGGAATGTTATCTTATCAGGCGTTGATATCGTAGCATTACCACTACAACTATGCACCAAAGCGACAACATGATAATCGCCGGCAGGGAGTACCATTTTGACCGTGCCGAAATCTTCGTCAGAATTCTTTTGATTCACGGTTTTCACCTTCTCTCCGTCTTTGAAAACAGCGAAATTAACCACCGTCCCCAACTCACCGGCAGACTGTTGCACTTTGTTGAGCCTTGCAGGCGACTTTCCTTCATTACCATTTACATCGTCGAAATCTGTTATTGCATACCGGTTCAACGTGAATGTCAGCTCTATCCCTTCATCACCCTTTTCGAGATATTCGCTAAGATCCACCTTCTCACAACTTGCAAAGAGCAATACAAGCACAGAGATTGTCGTAACCAGTTTAGACATTTAATAGGTTTCGTTTTATGATGTATTAATGATTGTTTAGTGCAAAGTTATAAAAAATAAACTGTTTTCCCATCAACACAGCCAATAATATTTCGCATTTTTTCACTTTACTTTGTGCAAGGGTAAAAACGTCCACAATTCTGCACAAAAAAACGGTAGCAGCCACTTCACGCAACTGCCACCGTCAAAATTACTTAAGGTCCTCCCCTTATGAAGGGGGAGTTGGAGGGGGCTCAATTACTTCTCGCCTGGATTGAGACGGAGGGTGTATGTCGAGGCTCCTGTCTTGGTTGTATAACCACTAAGGATGGCATCACCACCACAACTTCCATTTCCTAAACCACGCTGGGTAGCATCGAAATGAGCATAGATATCGTCGTGGCGAGTCAAATCATACCAATGCAACTTATCGGCATAGAGGTCGCCATTGTTCCAGTCTCGCTCGTAGTAGTGAGAAAGCGAGAATGCCACATCACCTGATGTCTGTATTGTCAACTGCTTTTCACCATTATCAAGAACAAGTTCGCGGAGTCCCTGATGATCGCCATAGGTCTGAGGATGAGGATTCTCGTCGATCATCTTGTCAACAATCGTTGAGTAACGACCTACGTAAGAACCAGTCTGACGGTCAACATAGTTCGACCAAGGTCCCTTAGCCACATACTCTACATTCTCGAATCCACTCTGGAACTGCATCTCAAGACCTACACGTCCTGCATTGATGGAATTGTTGGTGACAGCGAATGTCATATCAACGACACCGTTTGGATAAACCTTATACTCCACACGATTGCCAGAGGCAGCACCATAGGAAGCAACACCATTGGAAATGCTCAGCATAGCATTTGTAGCCAATGTTATTGTGTTGCCAAAAACAGAGCCACGGTCGTTGTCGATATGACGATAGCCACAATACTTAGGAGCAGAAGCGATATACTCTGTGCCATCATACTTATAACTTGACATCTGACCGTTAGTGAATGTAACTGAGAACGACTTTCCATCGGCTGTTGTGCCCGATACAGTATTTCCGCTAACAGAGATAGAGCCACCAACTGATGCAGTGAGTGCTGGGAGCTGAGGACGGCTGTTGAGCGCAAACTGCTCAGAAGCAACCTCATAGCCCATTTCTGCCCATGTTGACGATTCGCTGAGAGCAAGAGCCACATTGAGGTGATACTCAGCATCTGTGCCTATTTCGGTTGTGAAAGGTATTGTCAATGTACCCGAATTGTCTGCGGCTATTGAAGGAGCAGTAACCTTGCCTTCCTCTACGATAGCGCCATTCATAAGTACCTGATAATGAACATAGTATTTGTCGCTGATATTGGTAAAGGCATTCTTGTTGCTGATGGTGAGAGTCTTGCCGTTGAGCGAGAATGCGGCATTCTGATATACCTTCTTCACCTCGGTGAGCTTCGCTGTCCACTCACGACCAGCGGTAATGATACCGTTGTTTACGAAATTGCCCTGAGGACCAACAGTCCAGTCTGGTGTCTGATAGTCATATCCAGAGACATATCGGTTGAAACCGTTCAATTTGAGCTCGTTCTTGAAATCCTGGCAGAAATCGGTCCATGTATAAGCCGCACTGACACTTGTATCATAGATGCTCTGATCAACCCAGTCCCAGATACAAGCACCAAGGATACCTGTGCTCGACTCTATCGCATTCCAGTATTCCTTGAGGTTACCTACAGCCTGTCCCATAGCATGGGCGTATTCGCAGATGAAATAAGGCTTGCCATTGTATCCTGACGAATAATTCTGAACGGCAGAAACCTTTGGATACATATTTGAACCGAGATCAGAATACTGATTAGCATCGGCATAGTGCACAAGACGGGTGTCAAGTTGCTTGCATCTGTCGTAAGTAGCCTGGAAGTTGCTTCCATTGCCACTCTCATTGCCAAGCGACCAGAAGATGACACTTGGATGGTTGATGTCACGCTTCACCATGCGCTCTGTACGATCAACAAACTGGTTTTTCCAAACCGACATGCCCGAGATGCTCTGCATTCCGTGGCACTCGATATCAGCCTCGTCCATACAATAGAGTCCGTAGTAATCGAACATTGCATACATCTTTGGCTGACGTGGATAATGACTTGTGCGGACTGTATTGATGTTAGCCTGCTTCATCATTGTCACATCCTTGAGCATTGTCGCTGTATCAATAGCACGACCAGTGAAAGGATGAGTGTCCTGAGTGTTGACACCCTTGAAGAACGCACGCTTGCCATTGATATATACCAGATTGCCTTGCTTAGTGATATTGCGGAATCCGTACTGGGTTGAGAATATCATTTCGTTCTTCTGCTTAATAACCACTGTGTACAGATAAGGATTTTCTGCTGACCATGGCTTGAGGCGAGTCAAACCGTTAAGAGTGATATTGGCAGTAACCGAAGGTTCTGTGGAAGAAGTATTCACGTCAACCTCCTTCGTTGCAATGGTCTTGTTGTCTGCATCGATAAGCGTCACCACGATTGTCAGCTGTGTCTCTACGAGATCGCGGTTGTCAACGGTGACCTTTACATTCATCGAACCGCTTGTGGCATCCTGACTCAAATCGGATGTAATAACATGATCGCTTACATATACCTTTGGAGTTGCTATAACATATACATCGCGATGGATTCCCGAGAGGTGCCACATGTCCTGACCCTCAAGGTAGGATCCATCCGACCAACGGTAACAGCGCACTGCCAAGTGGTTTTCATCATCCTCGCGTGCAAAATCGGTGATATCAAACTCTGCATCGGTGTTTGCACCCTGCGAATAGCCCACAAACTGCCCGTTCACCCACACGGCGATAGCACTGTAAGCACCATCAAAATGGAGGAAGAAACGCTTGTCGTTCCATTGAGATGGCAGATAGAACGAAGTGACATACGAACCCACTGGACATTTATCAGCATTGCTATGCGAAGCTGCCTCTGTGGTCCAGTTGGTGTTTGCAGCAAACGGATAACCTACATTGGTATAAACAGGAGTATCATAGCCAGCCATTTCCCAAGAGAGCGGTACAATGATTTCATCCCATGAACTATAGTCATAGTCCTCGTTCATGAAGTTCTGAGGAGCATCTGCCTTATCAGCGGAATATTTGAACATCCACGAACCGTTGAGACTGATATAGTCGGCATATTCCGGTCTTTCCCAAGGTTTTCTGTAGTTGTAGTCGTTCTTCATCAGTTTGCTCTCAGAATAAGGAATGAATGTAGCATGGGCTGGTTCCTTATACACTCCAAATACTGCCGGATTGTTCACCCACGACTCATCGAAACTGCGAGGAGCAACAATTTTCTTGAAGGTGAACTGTGTAGCCGATTCCTCTGATATGGTTGTTGACACTACTGCATCAGATGCCGATGCCACAAGGTAATGAGGGGTGTCGTTCACATCATTGTTATATACAAGGCCATCCACTGTAACAAAAAGCAACTGATTCTCAGGATTTACGGTTGATACTGTGTAAAGAACAGGGGTTGACTGTCCGTTGTCGGCACTGGTTGCCATATCAAAATAGAGACTATTATCGGCAGCAATCACGAGGGTATAGCCCGTTTCGGCACTTCCCGAGAGGACTGTCCACTGCTGTTCTGCGCTTGTTGCATCTGTAGGAACAGAATATATAGCACCATTGACAACTACATTTTTCACGCCAAGAGCTCCTGTCGAAGAGGTGATGCTATAGGTAGCACCTGGGACGAGAGACTTGAAAGCGGTGTCATAGTTTGCCCACAACTGGGTATTTGAAACGGTCAAAAGCAAAGCTACGAGAGCCATGCGAAGTATTGACTTCATATTATTTGTATTCATAAGTATTGCGGATTGAGGTTAGTTACTTGATGATGAATTTCTTTCCATTGACAACATAGATACCAGGAGCGAGGCCGTCAATATCATCAGAAGAGGTTGAGACCATCTGACCATTGGTATTATAGACTGGATTGACAAGTGAAACGGTATTGCTCAGTTCGATGATACCAGTCTCTTCGTCCTCCACGAACTCGCCTTCGATCTTTGCCTGTCCGTCAATTGCAAAGAAGTAAGCACGGAAACCAGAAATGTAGGTTGGGTTGGAATAATGTGTGAACATGCCCTTTCCACTATATGTCCATGCCTCTGATGGAAGGTCGGTGGTGCGGCACAATACAGGACGGAAGGCGAAACTGCCCTTAACGACATCAATCGGCTCGTCAGTGAAGGTTGAAGTCTCAACTTTCATGATTTCATAATATTCGCCCTCATGCTCTTTTGTTGGAATGACAACATACGGCTTACCTGCGTCAATCCTTGTTGAGAAGGTGTAATACAGTTTCGAACCGACATTGCGCAAGTACTGATACACAACGGTTTCTTCGCCGAAAGTGGCTTCTATCTGCTCAGCCGACATGCTGAATGGTGCAGAGAAGACATTTCGTTTGTTGAGTGCCATTGGTGCTCGATACAGTTTCACAGTGACCTTCTCTGGCATTCCCTCAGGCAAAACGACCTCTGTGGCATCCTCGTGGAACTCCACAACAGGCTCGCCATAGTCATCTGGGATGTTTGGATCATTGATGAGTTCACCATCGGTGAAAATCCACTGACCGTTGGCAAGCATTGTCATCGTTGATGTCTTGTCCAGATTGAATGTGGCATTGCTGTAATAGACATAGGAGAAGGCGTTTGTTTCGTCTTCAAGGCATGACATAGCGTAAATCTGCCTGTCGGCATTAAGTTTGCGGAAACTCCAACGGTTGTAAACACCAGGCTCGGGATAGAAAGCTGGTGCACCAAAAGAGGTTGACAGGATGCCTACACCCGATAAAAGCTGATAGGTTCCATCATCGACAGACTGTACAAGTGTGAATTCTGTACCTTCGTCGGATAGTGAGAAAGTACCATCACTATTGGCTGTCAGATATAGCCTCTGACCTAAATTGTACAGCTTGTAACTCTCTCCATTTACTGGTGTAACTCCTACAACACCAGCCATGGCGACTTGAACTACTGAGATCAAGAGCCATGCAAATAATAATCTTAGTCTCATAATTGTTAATAATAAAAGTATTTTAATATGTAGTGAAAGCTATCAAACAATGGCTGTTTCTACCAACAACCCAAAAGCAACTTTTATTATTGTTGCCTTAACATACATCTTAGTTATTTTCTCCTTAAAAAGGGTTATGTAAACACCCGCCACCTGTTATGCGATCAGGTGTTTACTCACCCATAATATTCTGTTTTTCAATTAGTCCCAGCCGTTCCACTCCTTGGCATCACCGCCCCAGTTGTCGGTTCCGCCACCAGGATTGCCAGGTGTGATACCGATAATCTCGGTATTGCCTGAATCGGTATCATGGATTGAAGCCTTGTTGAGAACTTCGCCCTCGAGCTGCATGTAACGGCCGCTTTCGAGGAGAACGAATTCTGTTGTTGGCTTAATATATGTCT
>JAUNIK010000135.1 GCA_030523505.1 Prevotellaceae bacterium
ACTCCTTCAAAGCATTAGGAAACTTGAGCAGCAGTTCCTTGTTGATGAAATGCCCAGCCTCCTTGTCGGCATAGTAGTTGTCGTAATCCCAGTAGAAGAGTGCCAGATCCTTATCCTTCATGCTCTTGAAAAGACGTTGTTCACATTTCTGAGTCATGTTGAAACCCACGAACAGATATTTCTTACACTTCCACTCAAGACTGTCGGCACGCTCAGCCACCTCGCGATAGAGGGCACCCTCATAGGCAAGTCCTTTGGCAAGCATAGCAGCGTTGAAATCGTTATAGATATCTCCGAGATTATTCCAGAGCATCTCGAAGTTACGCTTCAGGATTGACTTCTCATTGTCGCCATTGCTCATGTCAACGAGGTTGAAGAACTGCATGAGAGCTTTCATCTGTTCTTCGTTGAGATAATCCTCCGGCTGTGCCTTCAACGCCTCAAGGTCGCGTACATTATTAAATATAAGCGATGCATCACCCATATTCTTGTCAAGGTCATCGAAGTCGGCCATCATCATCTCACCCCAACTCCAGAATCGGTCGAGCGACTCCACCTGACGTGGTTCATGCTCAGGATGCGCCTCGTTCTCCTTGTCGTATTCAGCCTGCATATACTTTGAATAAACAGCGTAGAGGATGCAGTTCGCAAGGATAGGATCGGCAGTGTTCAGCTCCGACTGTGAATGGAACAAGTCGGATATGGTGATATACTGCGGACACCAGATAGGACGGTTGCCGGCAGCTTTGTAGAGGTACTGGTTGAGGAAGAGTGATGCTCGCTTGTTTGGGAACACCACTGCTATGTCGGTGAGGTCGATGCGCTCTGTGCCTTGATTGCTGTAACGACGAATGATATCGTCAGCAACATATTCCAAAAATGACTTCATTTTACAATTTACGAGACGGGTTTGATGTCGTTCTTGTAAACATACCACAGATAGCCTCGGACATTGCTGTAGCCCATCTGCTGTAAGAGATTCATATAAGTCTGCACCTGGTGGATGTAACCTTCCTTATGGGTGCCGAACTTATAGTCGATGACAGTTATCTCATCCCCACGACGCACCACACGGTCGGGACGGAACTCCTTCACCATGCCGCTTTCCTCGTCGTAGCCAACAAGAGTACATTCGTTGAACACCTCCACATCGTCGGAGAACCAGCTGTTGATGATGTCGAGCTTGTTGTTCTCGATGCGGTTTCTGATGAGTTTTGCCATGTTGTCGCGGTTCATTTCCGGGTCGGTTGCTGACAGACGACCGTCTTGCTCGAATTCGCGCAACACCTTGTCAATCTCCGACACCGACTTGATACGGGCCAGCACATTGTGGAGGATAGTGCCGGTGGAGGTGTTGTTGAGCGCAGTGTTCTCCTCGCCGGAAGGCTCAACAAACTTGCGACTGGCGTTACTCTGACGGAACTCCAGGTTGTTCTGCAAGTCCTTGATCTTCACCTCGAGCAGTGAGGAGTCCTTCTCAAACACGTTCTCCGAGTGCTTCTCCTTCTTGTCTTCAACGAAAAGCGAACCGAAGGTGAAACGGATGTCCTTATTCTCGTTGTCCTTATCGTAGTCGAGGGTGCACCCAGCAAACTCAGGCATATCGGCAAGGAGTGGGAGAGTGCGCTGGATGAGCGAAGAACGGTTACCATTGTTGGTTGCTTTCTTGCGTTCTCCAATGACGAACAGGTTCTTGCGAGCACGGGTAAACGCCACATAGAGCATGTTCATATTATCGATATAAATCTGAATCTGTTCGTCGTAATACTGCGCGTCGAAATGACTGTTCTTGATGTTTCGGCTGTTGACAGGCAACACAGGCATGTTGCCAAAAGGAAGCACATCGGTAGAGCACCACAGGTCGCTGCCGAACGGATCGAGCTTCCAGTCAACAAACGGAATGAGCACATGCTCGGCTTCAAGTCCCTTACTCTTGTGGATGGTGAGCAGACGAACACCAGTGAGCGAACCTCCCTTGACGGTCTTCTTGTGGATGGAATCCTCCCATGCGTCAAGCAGGAGTTCAAGGTCAGGGCTGTTGTTCTGCGCAAAAGTGCTTATCTGGTCGTAGAAGGCAAGGATGTAAGCCGTTTCGCCTTCAAACTTCTGCAAACCGAAGATGCTGAACAGTTCCTCTGCAAGATCACTGACAGGACGGGTGAGGAGCATTTCCTTGTTGGCAATGAAGTCGGCAGGTAGATATCTGTTAATCTCCTCGTCTTCACGGAAGAACACCTCGCTGATGATGTTGCCAAGGACTTTACCTTGATAGAGCTTTGCCAACTGCGCCTTTGCCAGTTTGTCGTTAGGATGGTTGAGCACCCTTATTGCTGTGATGATGATGTTGACTGCGAACGAAGCGTCGAGTTTGAAAGCCTCGTCGGAAACGAAAGTGTGGGTTTTGAACACATCCTGCAAATACTCAGCCATGTGAGTCAGTTCACCATTGTTGCGAGCAAGGATACAGATGTCCTCGTCCTTCACTCCGAGATCGAAGAGTGTCTGCAACTGTTCGTTGACAATATTCATCACTCTCTGGAAAGAGTCAGTGTCCTCATCATCCTTTGAGCCTTTGGCAAGCAACTGTATGTCAACAAGACCACGGTTCTTCTTGTCTTCCTTAGGAACATTCTGGAAAACGTCCTTCTCATTATATATTTCAGGGAGGATATGGCTGTGAGGATTGTCGGCAAGCATTTCAGCCTCGACGTTTGCGCCCTTGATAAAGAACCAGTTGTTGAAGTTGATGACATTACCCTCAGAGCGGTAGTTGTCCTTCAAAGGCAGTTCCTCGTAGCCGTAGTTGGTGATATGCTTGTCGGCCTTCAGTTCGTTATGAAGCAGTTTCCAGTCGCCGTTACGCCAACGGTAGATGCTCTGCTTCACATCGCCTACGATGAGGTTCTTTGAGTTATCCTTGGCAATGCACTCACGCAGCAGGGTATTGAAATTCTGCCATTGTATGGTACTTGTGTCCTGGAACTCATCAATCATGATATTCTCGAGCGGACCGCCAATCTTCTCGAAGATGAACGGAGCATCGCTGTCTATCATCATACGGTTGAGCATGTTCTGTGTGTCGCTCAGGAGGAAACGGTTGTCTTCAGCGTTCATCGCGTTCACCATCTCCTTGATATGGCTGAGCAAACGAAGCTCATTGAGGTTGCGCACAACAGCCTTAGCTGTAATCACATCTTTCACAAGGCGCTCACGGCGGTTGTTTGCCTCGCAGATAAGAGGCACGAGTGTGCTCTCTGCAAACTGATAGATAGGAGCAGTTGCCTTCACGCCTTTGCGGAACCAGCCTTCTGCACCTTCTGAGCATCCCTGAGCAGTCTTGTTCCATACCTTGTCCGAGGCGTAATCACCCATCTGGAGTTTTTTGAAGAATCCCCATGTGTTGGACTTGAACTCGCCTTCTGTATATCCGGCAGCATCCATAGCCTTGAAGAACTTGTCGGCATAGTCGGCCATCTCCTTGTCGGCATCACGGATGGTGGATTTCATCATCTTGTAATAGTCAGAGAAGAATTCCGGGTTCTTTGACTCATCAAACTTCTCCTGCAGTTCGTCGGCGTGTTTCTTATAATCGTCAGAGAAGATTTTTCTGCCGAACGCCTTGATGCTGTCAATGACATTCCAACTCTTCTCGTCTTCCATCTGCTCGTTGATATAGCCGAGAATCCATGTCAGGATACGGCTGTCCTCGGTGAGGTCTATGATGAGCTGATCAACAGCCTTTTCCTCAATCTCAATATCGTTAAGCTCAACACGCAGGTTGGCGTTGAGGTTCATCTCACGGGCAAGGTTGCGCAATACCTTTTGGAAAAAGGCATCGATGGTCTCGATATTGAAATTGCTGTAGTCGTGAAGGATAAGAGTCAGTGCTTTCTCTGCCTGCTTGCAGACAAAATCCTGCTCCAAGCCAAGGTCCTTGCAGATACGTTCGAGATAGTCCTTTGAGTCAGGGAGCTGACGAGCGATGCCGAACAGCTGGCTCAGAATACGATGCTTCATCTCTTCGGTGGCTTTGTTGGTGAAAGTCACGGCGAGAGTCTGCTTGTAGGCTTCGGGATTCTGAATGAGAAGTTCAATGAAACGTACAGCCAGAGTGAAGGTCTTTCCAGAACCTGCACTCGCCTTATATACGGTCATTGCTTTGTAATCGTTCTTCATATTGGGTGTTTTTGTTTCTATATTACAAAGATAAGAAAAATAAAACGAAAAGTGGACAAACCCTTTGCAGAATTAGTCCACTTTCTTTTGTTTTTCTTTATAATGCCTCGTCTTCCGGTTTTTCTATCTGGCGTTGAGGACGCGGTTTTGGCAGTCGTTTTTTATTCTTTAGCCATGCCTCCTTACGCTTTTCGTAATTCTCCCGGGCGTATTCGAGATAGTTGTCAGCCATATCTCACTCTTCACTTACTTGTACCTACTGTATATGACGCTCAGCTTTATGTCATCATACGGATTGCGTGCTCCACCAACGAGGCGTGTACTTGTGAATGACATGTTGTGCACAATCTTCACGATGTTTCCGCTGTTGTTGGTTGTCGTTGTGACAGGCACTACCACAACCTTGTTCCAGTCCTCGGTAGCCTCACCCTTCATCTTTGCTGTATGCATTGCATTGATGAGCGAACTGATGTTGCCAAAGGTGTAGATGCTCTTTGAATTGTCGTAAGATGAGAGGAACGAGATCTTGTTGTTGATGATGTCCCTGTTTTCAAAGAACGAGTTCAAACTGTCTTTCGGCAAGAGCAGGAGTGAAGTAGGGTTAGGGAAGTTATACTCGCTGTCGGTATTGTTGATGATGCGCTGCAATGAGAACTTCGCAGTATTGATACTGTCGTTGGCATGGCCTTCGCAAATCTCATCCACAGGGATAGTCAACTCGGTGAAGATACCAGCAGGAGTCTTCAGATATGTGCATGTCTCATCGTTGGCAAGTTGCTGAACGGCAGAATGGTCGTTGATGATGTTTGTGCGCTGCATCACCTCATTGGTACCGGCAAACGATGTAGTACCAGTGTAGGCAAGAGTGTCCGACTTTCCGTTATAGGTGAAGTAGATGTTGAGCTGTGTCACTGACACATAAGCCATACTACCGATACCGCCAGTTGCTTCGAGGTAGAATCCAGGAATCACATTGTTGGTGAGTCGGATGGAATTCTTGAAGTAGTCAGGATGGTCGTAATATGTGCGCATCACGTATGTACCATAGTTATTATATGTCACACCGTTCTTGTCGGTGTAGGCATCGTTCAGGCGGATACGGATGTTATTGGTGAAATCCTCATCATGACGCGCTGACTCCGGTACATTCAAATCTGTGAGAGTGTAAACGGTGCTCTTCTTCAAACCGTTAGGCGAGATGAATCCCTCGGCCTTAGGATCGAAGTTTGAATAGTACTGCACATTCTCCTTCATCGGCTTGTTCATCTCATAGGCAGTACACTTCATTGATGTCAGCGAGTCGCCATAGAAGTCATAGAAGAACAGGCGCAACTCACACGAGTCGGCTTTTACAAGTCCGTTCTCGTCGCGGCTCACGATAGAGTCGAGTGGAGGGAACTCGTAGTTCTCCAATGTATGGAACTGTGTCATGTAGTTTGCCTGGATGTAGTCGCCAGTCTCTGGGTCGCGAATGGTGCCGAGATAGCTGACACTGTTGCGAGCATATACAGAGTCTACGACGATAGAGCGTGAAGACAGTCTGAAGGTGTCTGTCGCAATTTCCAGATGATCCATGTCACTTGTGATGCTACCACCGAGAGTGGCGGTGCTCTCGTCGCAGGCAATGAATGCCAACGAAGCACAAGCGGCTATAAGGAGTGTTTTTAATTTCATTTTCAAACGATTTGTTATAGGTGGAATTCTACAAATTCTCGATGAATGCCTGATAAGCCTCGACGCCAGTGTTCTCATGGATAGCAATGTTCTTTGACTTTGCATAATCCACAATCTCTGCATCAGCCTCTGGCGAAGCCACGCATACTGCATCACTGTAATCAACAGCCAACTTGAGCAGTTCCTTCAAGTCAAACTCATTGTTGTAAGGCTCGAGGGTTTCGGCTGTAACGGCTTCCAACTCAACGCATTCCTTTGTGTCACTACTGAATTCGCCCTTGATATTGTTTCCAAACAGGTTGGTCACCACTTTGGCATCAGCAAAGCATGGTTCCTCGTTATATACCATCTTGAGATATATAGGAACGATAGCAGCCATCCAACCCTGACAAACAATCACATCCGGTGTCCAACGGAGCTTCTTTACAGTCTCAAGGACGCCACGAGCAAAGAATATGGCGCGCTGACCGTTGTCAGCATATTCATTGCCATTTTCATCAATCTCCATCTTACGCTTGTGGAAATACTCCTCGTTGTCAATGAAATAAACCTGGACGCGTGATGCAGGGATTGATGCTACCTTGATGAGCAACTGATGGTCGAGACCGCCTACATTGATGTTCAAGCCCGACAGACGGATTACCTCATGCAGCTGACCGCGACGCTCGTTGATTGTACCCCATTTCGGAGTGAAGGTACGAATCTCCTGTCCTTTAGCCTGGAAGAATTCTGGTAACTGTTGTCCCAACAGAGCCATGTCAGAATCCGATACATAAGGAGTGATCTCCTGATTGATGAACAATACTTTCTTAGACATATTAAAATCTTTCTGTTACAATATTATAGTTTCCTTTAATAAGGGGGTAGGGCAGAGGCTTTTCGCCTCATGCCCTGTATTGAAGTGGGTATTATTCTACCACTACGAGTGGAGTGTCCTCCATAACGCTTTCGCCAACCTTTACGCAGATAGCAGTAACCTTACCGCTTTTCTCTGCTTCGAGATTGTTGGCCATCTTCATAGCCTCAAGCACAACGAGGGTGTCGCCTGCGCTAACCTCATCGCCTACAGCTACCTTGATCTCAGTAACAACACCTGGAAGTGGTGCCTTGAGAGCGTTGTTTGCATTTACATTAGCAGCAGAGGTCACCTCGCCCTCGTTCGATTCTGCCTTTGGCTGACCGAGTACAGGCTTCTTCTTCTCTGGCTCTGCTTTCTGCTCCATTTCTACGGTGAATGCCTCACCATTGACGGTTACATTAGCGATGTTCTCATTAACCTCGCCAATCTCTACGTTGTATTCCTTACCGTCGATTGTATATTTGAAATTTGCCATATCAATTATAAATTGTGAATTATCAATTTTCAATTATCTCACGGCTTCTGAGTGTAGCTGAGGAACATTGCATCCCACATTGT
>JAUNIK010000136.1 GCA_030523505.1 Prevotellaceae bacterium
AACTTCAAACACAGGATCGAGTTTATCACACCAAATAATGAGATGTCCGCGTGGAGGTATCACGGTAGAGACGCCCATTGATGTGTTGATTTGGTATTTATGCAAATCATGTTCATTATCAGAGAGATACATTCCATTGACATCAATCTCGCTATCGGTATTATTATAGAGTTCAATCCAATCGTTTCGCTTGAAGTACTCATTGCAGAAAATAGTATTGGAAGCACTGACCTCATTAACTACTACAGGGAATGCACAGGCGTTGAGGAGTTCCTCTTCAGCAACGGGCTCAAACTCAGCGACAATCTTCATTGCAGGAAGGGAAGTGAAAGTCAATCGGCGGTCGGTTGAAAACACAGAACTGTCATTGGTACGACGCCAACCAACAAAGTTGTATCCGGCTGGGGCAAAGACTTCGAGCGCCTGTTCTCCGTAGAGCGTACCACTGAAACGGCTGGTTGGAACGAAACAGTCGTTGAGCAGGAATCGGGCTTCCGGAATGTTGGAACAGAACTCCAGACTTTTTCCATTACCCAGTTGCAAATAGTTTGACATAGCCGCCATTCGTTCTGCTCGGCGACTACTGCTTTTTATATCCTTCAACACTTCCGATGCCTTGCTTGTAGGATCGAGGTTTTCCAAAGCAAGTGCCGGTTTTATAAGGTCGCGTATCTCATTGATGATCTGCTCGCAGCGTGTTGGTTCGAACACACTTCCCGCCACAAGACAATAACTCGTGGCAAAGAGTTTGGCAAACCGAGGGTTTTCCAGCAGATTGAGAAACGACGAGATTAGATAGTTTGCGCCTCCAGCATAATGTGAATCGTTGACCTTCTTCTTCATCAGCGAGAATATGTCGGTCATGGAAAAGCGGCATCAATATCATACATGACAAGATGCAGACGCCCATCATCGGAGCGTTCACGGAATCCCTTGGCGTTATTATTGTTGGTTATCCAATCGTTGCCCCCCATCCAGCATTGTGCCGCCATATAGTTGCAGTACTCATCGATATCCACGAGTTTGCATATCTCTTCATAGACAGCATCGTCGGAAGCATTCTCTGACAGGGCAATGAACTTCATGAACATTTCATTATCGCCATCTTTCTGCACATAGCCGTCGGCAGGATCGTACTCAAAAGCATCGACAAGATCGGTGTCAATGCCGTAGTTTGAATAGGCAAAGAACTTGTTTGACGGTTCGCGGATATTGAGCATTCCGTGATAATGACCATTGATCAGCACATGAACTGGGCGGTAGAGTTGTCCGTCGAGATATATACCGCTTCGTTGTATTATCTCCTGCAATGCTCCGTCCTTGATGCGATTCGACACATCGTTGCCTCCATTGCGGAACTTCAGGTTCTTTGTCTTGACATGATTCTTCATCTCAAAGAACTGCGCATCGAAGGTGTTGCGACCACTATACAACTTGCTGGCTTTGAGGCGGAAAGGGCGTGGAGTAAGACTACGGCTAAAAGCTCCGCTCGATGCCATGTCGCACTCGGTGTTGATGATACAAGTGTTGTCGGTGTCGAACATCTCGAAGTTGACCGGACGATCCCAATCCATATCATAATTAGTGAACAAGCCCTTAACAAGGATGCCTAACGAGTCACCGTAGAAGTTGTCGTTGGCAGAAACAAGGCTCACCACAGGCAGTGTGTAGTTGCGGCTTCGGTAGATAAAGGAACGCGTGATGACCTCGCTCGGGAGGTAACCCTCGCGGAAACAGCGGAAACGATACACCTTCGATTCGTTCTTCTTTATGCGGAAAGTGCCCGATGAAGTTGTGGCACTCGACTTTGTCGGAGTGGAGCCATCAGTGGTATAATGCAATGTAGCACCCTCGGGATAAGACACATGAAGGGTGAAATCAGATTCAAACACGCATCCATCGGCATCAGGTTTTGGCGATGCAACCTGCGATGTGGCATAACTCACACCAACATTCGACCGTCCTGGAGTTGGCTGCGAGGTGTACCCCCACTCTACGCCGCCATCGGTCTTCCTGCACCACGATGTGCGAGCGAAGTTCTTTGGATAATGCAGACTGACAACAAGTTGGCTGTCCTTGTTGCAAATGAATATGTCGCCACCATCGAGATTGAGTTTCCACGGCACCTGCGAGGCATTCGAGAAGTATTCACCCTCAGTACCGTTATGGTCAAACCACAGGATTTTATATCCATGAGCAGGCACACTTCCGTTGGAAGCTGACAAGCGGAACTTGTAGAGATCGTTGCGATCGTCGCTAACGAACATATTCAGCAGGCGGACGCTCTCGTCGGTTGGATTGTACAATTCAATGAAACCGCCATAATCGCCCGACGCATCTACAAACATATCTATATTTGCAGGCATTACCTCATTGATTATAAGATTGTCGGCCGAGGGATTTGCAGCTTTGGCATTAGCAAAAGCGCAAGCTATGGCGATAGCAATGGCAAAGACATATCGTTGAGATATAACACGAAATTCAATTCCTTTTGTGTTCATTGTCTGGGGGACATAGGTTTTCTTCTGTAAAAGTACAAACTTACCGCCTAAATGCAAAACTTACGAGGAAGAAAATATGCAACTTGTTCAAAATTGGTATGTTTAGCACAGAAACTTACATTTTTCAATCAAAAAGCAATGTAATGTCGCTGTTTTTTTGTAACTTTGCAAGGAATAACCAATTTAATAGAGAAATATGTTTAGCAAAACAACTTATATAAACCGCCGCAATGAGTTGAAGCAGCGTGTAGGTGCAGGACTTGTGGTGCTCTTTGGCAACAACGAGGCGCCATGCAATTACCCTGGTAATGCTTATGCTCCAATGCGCCAGGACTCTTCATTCCTGTATTATTTCGGTCAGCATCGCGACGGATTGGTGGGTGTTATTGATATTGATAACAACAACGAGTACCTGTTTGGCGATGACATCGACATCGAGGATATCGTGTGGTTCGGCAGTGTGGCAAGCGTTGCTGACCTTGCAAACGAGGTGGGCGTGGCAAACAGTGCACCGATGGCACAGCTCGAAGTGCTGATTGGCAAGACTAAGACCAGCGGTCAGAAGGTTCACTTCCTGCCTCCATACCGCCACGACACAAAGATTCAGATTATGGATCTTCTTGGCATTCACCCTTCGCAGCAAAAGGAAGCGGCATCGCTCGACCTGATTCATGCTGTTGTGGCTATGCGCTCTACAAAGACTGCCGAAGAGATTGCTATCATCGACCGTGCCTGCGATGTGGGTTACCTGATGCACACCACTGCGATGAAACTCTGTCGCCCTGGTGTTACCGAGGCTTTTGTCGGTGGACAGGTGGATGGCATCGCACGTTCATACGCCCAGCAGACAAGTTTCGGTACTATCTGCTCACAGCATGGAGAGATAATGCATGGTGGTCCGCAGATGGTTGCACTGGAGAGCGGCCGACTGCTGTTGTGTGATGCTGGTTGCGAATTGGACGACTACTGCTCTGACAACACCCGTACAATGCCTGTTAACGGAAAGTTCACACAGAAGCAGCGCGACATCTATCAGATTGTGGCCGACTGTCACGACCTCGCTCTTGATGTGGCAAAGCCTGGTGTGAAATGGGCTGATGTGCACTTCGATGTTTGCCGACTCATGACCGACAGGCTGAAAGACCTCGGACTGATGAAGGGTAACACAGAGGATGCTGTTCAGGCTGGCGCTCACGCAATGTTCCTGCCTCACGGATTGGGACACATGATGGGTATGGATGTTCACGATATGGAAGGTCTCGGACAGATTTATGTTGGCTTTGACGAGGAGACACGACCAAACCTCGAGCAGTTCGGTACTAACTGTCTGCGTATGGGTCGCCGCCTGCAGGAGGGATTCATCGTGACCGACGAACCGGGTATCTACTTCATCCCAGCACTCATCGATGACTGGCGCAGTCAGGGCTTGCACACCGATTTCATCAACTACGACCTGCTGGAGACATACAAGGACTTCGGTGGAATACGTATCGAGGACGATGTGCTGATTACAAAAGACGGCTGCCGCTTCATGGGTACAAAGCGAATCCCATATCAGCCGGATGAGGTCGAGGCGTTTATGGAACAATAAGAGCCTCTCTCCCCGACCCTCTCCCCTCAAGGGGAAAGGGAGTTGAAATGACAATTATAACAAACAAATAAATAAAAAAAATGAAGAAAATGTTAGTTTTGGCGCTGATGGCAATGGTTGCCTTCGGTGCAAATGCACAGGACGAGAAGAAGGATTCTGTTGATCCTAACAAGCCTGTGTTCACAGTAATCAAGGAGAACCCTATCACATCAATCAAGAACCAGAACCGTTCGGGCACCTGCTGGAACTATTCTACACTCTCTTTCTTCGAGGCTGAAATCCTGAAGAAGAGCGGCAAGACCTACGACCTCTGCGAGATGTACATCTGTAACAAGAACTATATGGACCGCGCTGTATTGAAGGTTCGTATGCACGGTGACGCTCAGTTCTCACAGGGTGGTTCTGCTGGTGACGTTCTCTACTGTCTGAAGAACTATGGTATCTGCCCTGAGACAGCAATGCCACTCCCTGGCACACTCTACGGTGACACTCTCGCAAACTTCGGCGAGTTCTTCTCAGTAATGGAGCCATACGTTGATGCTGTTGCAAAGAGCACAGCTAAGACTATCTCTAACACATGGAAGAAGGGCTTCCAGGGCATCCTCGACGCATATCTCGGCGAGTGCCCAGAGTCATTCACTTACGAGGGTAAGACATACACTCCACAGAGCTTCGCAGCAAGCCTCGGCCTCGACTGGAGCGACTATGTTTCAATCACTTCTTATACACACCGTCCATTCTACACTGAGTTCCCTGTAGAGGTTCAGGACAACTGGCGCCAGGAGCTCTCTTGGAATGTTCCAATGGAGGAGATGGCTGCTATCATCGAGAATGCAGTGATGAACGGCTACACTGTTGCATGGGGTGGCGACGTTTCTGGTGACGGTTTCACACGCAATGGTCTCGCTATCTGGGCTGACGTTGACAAGGCTCCTACCGCTGCTGGCACTGATATGGACCGCTGGCTCGGCCTCTCAAAGACAGAGCGTCAGAACAAGATCAACGACCTCGGTGTTAACGTTGTAGAGAAGGTTCCTTCACAGGAGCAGCGTCAGGAAGAGTACGATAACTGGACCCTTACCGACGACCACGGTATGCTTATCTACGGTATCGCAAAGGATCAGACTGGTCGCAAGTACTATATGGTAAAGAACTCATGGGGCCCTGCTGGCGACTACAAGGGTATCTGGTACATGTCAGAGAACTTCATCGTTGGCAAGACAATGGACTTCATGGTTAACAAGAACGCCATTCCAAAGGACATCCGCAAGAAGCTCGGCATCTAAAAACGGCATTTCTCAACGGGATTTCATAATCCGTTCGCAACATAAACAAGGTGGATTTATCGTTAATGCGGTAAATCCATCTTTTTTTATATACTTTTATGAAATAAAATATCGTTAGTCTCACATTTTTTTTGTAATTTTGCGCAAATTACTAATTATGCACTTTAAATGGAATTATAATCCACCTACACCCGAGGCACAGAACTCGGCGAAGGAATTGGGCGAGAAACTGGGACTGAGTCCTATTCTCGGCCAGTTGCTCATGTCACGTGGCATCACCACCGAGAGTGCGGCAAAACGCTACTTCCGTCCTCAGCTTGCCGACCTCATTAATCCATTCCTGATGAAGGATATGGATATTGCTGTCGACAGACTCAATGATGCTATGGGACGCAAAGAGCGTATAATGGTTTATGGCGACTACGATGTTGATGGATGTACAGCCGTTGCACTTGTGTATAAATTCCTGCAGCAGTTCTACTCTAACATCGAGTACTATATTCCTGACCGCTACGAAGAAGGATACGGAGTGAGCATGAAGGGCATAGACTACGCCCATGAACAGGGTGTGAAACTAATTATCATCCTCGATTGCGGCATTAAGGCCTTCGAGGAAATCGACTACGCAAAGTCACTTGGCATTGACTTCATTGTGTGCGACCATCATGTGCCTGATGATACAATGCCTAATGCAGTGGCCATACTGAACCCAAAACGCCCGGACGATGCATATCCATTCAAGCATCTCTGTGGTTGCGGAGTGGGATTCAAACTGATGCAGGCTTTCGCCAAGAACAACAATATTCCATTCTCACGTCTCATTCCCCTACTCGATTTCTGCGCAATCAGTATTGCTGCAGACCTCGTTCCTGTGACCGATGAGAACAGAATCCTTGCTTTCCACGGACTGAAGCAGATAAACCAGAACCCGAATATCGGTGTGAAGGCCATCATCGATGTGTGTGGTCTGCATGGTCGCGAACTGGCAATGTCAGACATCATATTCAAGATAGGACCTCGTATCAATGCCTCGGGCCGTATGGAGAACGGAAAGATGAGTGTTGATCTGCTTGTTGAAAAGGACTACCTCGTAGCATTGCAGCAGGCTCATCAGATTGACGAATACAACGAACAGCGAAAGGATATCGACAAGCAGATGACCGAAGAGGCCAACCAGATCGTTGGTCGTTTGGAGAGTCAGAAGCATCAGTCGGCTATCGTGCTCTACGACGAGAACTGGAAGAAGGGTGTTATCGGCATCGTGGCCTCGCGCCTCACCGAAATGTACTTCCGTCCAACAATAGTAATCTGTCGTGACGGAGAGATTGCCACTGGTTCGGCACGCAGTGTTCCGGGATTCGATATCTATGCAGCGATAAAGAGTTGCAGGGACTTATTGATGAACTTCGGTGGTCATACCTACGCCTGCGGTCTCACACTCCGTTGGAAGGACGTACCTGAATTCCGTCGTCGCATCCATAAGTATGTCGAGAATCATATCATGCCTACACAGACAGAACCAACGCTCGACATCGATGCCGAAATCGATTTCAAGGATATCACCAAACGCCTGCATACCGACTTGAAGCGTTTTGCTCCATTCGGACCAGAGAATCCAAAACCAGTATTCTGCACACGCGGTGTCTATGACTACGGTACAAGTAAGGTTGTTGGGCGCGAACAGGAGCATATTAAGCTGGAATTGGTGGATTCAAAGTCGAGCAACGTGATTAACGGAATTGCCTTCGGACAGAGTGCATCAGCCCGTTACATCAAGTCAAAACGCAGCT
>JAUNIK010000137.1 GCA_030523505.1 Prevotellaceae bacterium
AGCTAAGCAGGTTTACCTGAACCGTAAGGCGAGAGTAGGTACAACAAAGTTGAATGAGGTGATGCTTCCACTCATTGAGGCATTCCCACCACCATCAATCAAGGGTAAGTACATCAAGATCAAGTACTGCGCACAGCTTCCAAACACCCAGATACCATCGTTCGTGTTCTATGCTAACCTTCCACAGTATGTCAAGGAGCCATACAAGCGATTCCTGGAGAATAAGATCCGTGAGCATTGGCCGATGACCGGATGCCCTATCAATGTGTTTATCCGCCAGAAGTAAAAAACAAAGAGCGCACACTATGAAGAAAGTTCTCAATCTTACGGTCTTGTTTGTTGCATTATGCATTGTGGCAAGTTGCGGCAAGGCAAAACCAGAGGAGATTGTCGCAAAAGCAGCCGAGCAGTATTACTCTTATCTGCTTGATGGAAAATACGAAGCATTTGTTGATGGTTGCTATCAGCAAGATACGATACGCGATGTTTACCGTCAGCAGTTGATAGAGAATGCCAAGATGTTTGTTGCTCAGCAAAAGGCGGAACATAAAGGAATAAAGTCTTTTGAGGTAGCAAGTGCTGAGGTAGATACTGCGTCCCATTCTGCCAATGTGTTCCTCGTCCTGACCTACGGAGATGGTGGAAGTGAGCAGATCCTTCTTCCAATGGTGGAAAAAGACAACCTCTGGATGATGCGATAGGTATTTGTCACTAGAAAAAATAATAAAGCGAAGCAGTCGGATGGCCGCTTCGCTTTGTTATGGTATTAACCTATGTGGCTTGATTTAAGCATTCTGCTCATTGCGCATAACCTTTTCCAATTCTTCTTCTTGAGCCACTTCCTTCACCTTCTTGAACAGGTCGGAAGCAAAGATGAACTCATTCAGGCGTTTGTTTGATGAGTCGATAATCTGCGAACTGTTGCCAGTCCATTCGCTCTGGCCTTTGTAGATGAACACGATATTCTCGCCAATGCCCATCACCGAGTTCATGTCGTGGGTGTTTATGATTGTTGTGATGTCAAACTCGTGGGTGATATCCGAGAGAAGACCGTCGATGACAAGGCTCGTCTTTGGATCAAGACCGGAATTCGGTTCATCGCAGAAAAGATACTTGGGGTTCAATACGATAGCTCGTGCAATAGCCACGCGCTTCTGCATACCGCCCGACAACTCACCAGGATATTTGTTCTGAGCCTCAAGCAGATTAACTCGTGCCAGACAGTCCTGAGCACGTTTCACACGTTCGCGATAGTTCATATTAGAGAACATATCGAGTGGGAACATTACATTCTCCAGCACCGACAATGAGTCGAAAAGAGCCGCCGCCTGGAATATCATACCCATCTCGCGGCGCATAAGGACTTTCTCCTTCTTTGACATTGCCACGAAGTCACGACCGTCATATAATACCTGACCACTTGTAGGGTCGAGCAGGCCCACAAGGTTCTTCATCAGCACAGTCTTACCAGAACCACTCTGACCGATAATCAGGTTGGTCTTGCCGTCCTCGAAACGAGTGCAGATATTTTTCAGTACTTCCTTCTCCTCGAACGACTTACAGAGATTCTTTACTTCTATCATGATAACAACTGTGTTAGGAATACATCAGAGAAAAGAATAAGCACACTCGAGCTGACTACAGCAGATGTAGAAGCCTTACCCACCTCGACGGAACCACCCTCCACGGTATATCCGCAGAAAGAAGAGACGCTTGCAATGAGATATGCAAAGACAAGGCTCTTGAGGATACTCATCCATATGAACCATGGATTGAAGCTATGCTGAAGTCCGGCCGTCAGGTCCTCAGGCGAGAGCACATGGCCGATATAAGCCGTTGCGTAGGCGCCAAGGATACCAGTCAGTGAACTGAATATCACGAGGAAAGGCATTATGGTAATCAATCCGGTGATTTTCGGCAATATCAGGAAACTTGCAGAGTTCACACCCATTATGTCCAAAGCGTCAATCTGCTGGGTGATGCGCATTGTTCCCAGTTCCGAGGCGATGTTTGATCCAACCTTTCCGGCGAGGATAAGACACATGATAGAACTTGAGAACTCGAGCAGCATAATCTCTCGGGTAGTGTAGCCCGATACCCAACGAGGCATCCAAGGGCTCTGGATGTTGAGTTTCATCTGGATGCAGATTACGGCACCGATGAAAAACGAGATGATAAGAACGATAGGTATGGAGTCGACACCCAGGGCCGACATCTCCTTGACATATTGTTTCCAGAACATACGGAAGCGCTCGGGGCGAGCAAAGGTGCGTCCCATAAGGATGAGATAGCGCCCGAAAGTCTCAAGGAATTCGTATATTTTCTTTGAAATGAACATGCGTTTATATTTAATAATGTGCAAAATTAACCAAATTCTAATGAAAAACGCCTATATTTGCCGTAGTTTTTTATGGAAATGATGGCTATTAAGTGTATTTTTACTAATTTTGCAGTAAAATAGCAAAGCAAAGTATCAGTCATCGAATAATATATGGAAGATAATCAGATAATTGCAGGACAGGAAAGTTCCGTGCTCCGCGCCGAAGGCTTGGTGAAGCGTTACGGTAAACGAACTGTCGTAAATGACGTGTCAATCAATGTCCGTCAGGGTGAGATTGTAGGACTGCTCGGACCTAATGGTGCCGGCAAGACAACCTCGTTCTATATGACCACGGGTCTGATTATTCCAAACGCCGGACATATCTTTATCGACAATCAGGAGATAACAGAGTTCCCGGTTTACAAGCGTGCCCAGAACGGAGTAGGCTATCTGCCACAGGAAGCCAGCGTATTCCGCAAGATGAGCGTTGAGGATAATATCCTCTCTGTGCTTGAGATGACCAGCCTCACCCGTGAGGAGCAGTTGGCAAAACTCGAGAGTCTCATTGCCGAGTTCCGACTGACCAAGGTGCGCAAGAACAAAGGTGACCAGTTGTCGGGAGGAGAGCGCCGCCGAACCGAGATAGCCCGATGTTTGGCAATCAATCCGAAGTTCATTATGCTCGATGAACCATTCGCCGGTGTCGATCCTATCGCTGTGGAGGACATTCAAAATATCGTGTGGCAACTGAAATACCGTAATATCGGCATTCTCATCACCGACCATAATGTTCACGAGACCTTGTCAATCACAGACAGAGCCTACTTGCTGTTTGAGGGACGCATTCTCTTCCAAGGTCAGCCAGAGGAATTAGCTGAGAATCCTATCGTAAAAGAAAAGTATTTAGGTAAGAACTTCGTGCTTCAGAAAAAGCAGTTCCAGCTTGATTACGAAAAGGGCTCGAAGTAGAAATACCGACTTATCTCAATAAGTTGGTTAAAAAAGCATATAGATAGCCCGGATTTTTGGTGGTTTGAGCAAAATTTATTACTTTTGCATTCGCTTTTAATGTGGCGCCCCTAAGGGGAGCCCCTTTTTTAGTGCAATGGAATAATAATTAAAAATTGAAATAAAGATGAAGATTGTATTTGAAAACCCTGACAAGGTGAACGGTCTCATGACCCTCACAGTAGAAGAGTCAGATTACGCTGCTCAGGTAGATAAGCAGTTGAAGGAGTATCGCAAGAAGGCAAACATCCCTGGTTTCCGTCCAGGTATGGCGCCAATGGGCTTGATCAAAAAGCAGGTTGGTACACAGGCTAAGATGGATGTCATCAACAAGGTGGTAGGTGAGGAGATGTACAAGTACGTACAGGACAACAAGATCCAGATGCTCGGTCAGCCAATCCCATCAGAGAATCAGGTACCACAGGATTTGGAGAAGGACACAACATTCACATTCGTATTTGATATCGCTGTAGCTCCAGAGTTCGAGGTGAAGCTCTCTGGTCACGACAAGGTAGATTACTATAACATCGTTGTTGACGATGCACTCATCGACCGTCAGGTTGATATGTTCGCTTCACGCAGCGGTTCTTATGTAAAGGCTGAGACATGCGAGGGCAACGACATCCTTTTGGGTGACCTCCGCGAGCTTGATGCAGAAGGCAACACACTCGAGGGCGGCATCACTCTCTCTGAGGCACGTATCATGCCTTCATACATCGCAAACGCTGAGCAGAAGAACATCTTCGACGGTTGCAAGCTCGGTGACATCCTCACCATCAATCCACGTGCAATGTACACTGACGCAGAGATGGCTGCACTCCTCAAGGTAGAGAAGGATCAGCTTGCTGCTCACGAGGGCAACTTCAGCTATCAGATCACAGAGATCAGCCGTTACCAGAAGGCAGAGGTAAACCAGGCTCTCTTCGATTCAGTTTATGGCGAGGGCGTTTGCGCTGACGAGGCTGCTTTCCGTGCAAAGATTGCTGAGGGCGTTAAGGTACAGCTCCAGTCAGACACAGACTTCAAGTTCCTCCAGGATGTTCGTGCTCACATCGAGAAGAAGATAGGTACTCTCACATTCCCAGACGCAATCCTCAAGCGTATCATGCTCGCTTCAAACGAGGACAAGGGTGCTGAGTTCGTAGAGAAGAACTACGAGGCAAGCATCAAGCAGTTGACATGGCACCTCATCAAGGAGCAGCTCGTTGCTGCACACCAGATCAAGATCGAGGACGAGGATATCAAGGCTACCGCTGTTGAGGCTGCTCGCGTACAGTTCGCACAGTATGGCATGAACAATGTACCAACAGAGTACCTCGAGAACTACGCTCAGGAGATGATGAAGAACCGCGAGTCAATCGACGGTCTTGTAGATCGCGCTATCGATGTTAAGTTGACAACAGCCCTCAAGAGCGTTGTCAAGCTGAACGAGAAGGAAATCACTCTCGATGAGTTCAACAAGTTGATGGAGGCTTAATCGACGTAGCAAAGAGGCACCGCAAACCGGTGCAGATTATATAGAAAAGGCTTTATGGTGACCCCATAAGGCCTTTTGCTTATTTTTGCCTATTCCAACACAAAGTGATGTCTTTTTTGAAATACACCTTATTAATAATATATACACGTGCGTAGCTTGAATGCATTTCTCTAGTCTTAAAAATTGTTTTAGTTTACACACAAAATAGGGGTTGATTATTCAAAAAGTACAATTTTTAAAGAAAAAAATGCTATTCAATAAAAAAAAAGCTCCAAATTATTGTTAATATTGCTAAAGTTTTATATCTTTGCATTGCAAAATAAAGGGAACTATTCATTAAGTATTCAAAATAATAAACGAAACAATAATTAGAGGCTAAATCAAAAACAGTAATTGAGATTCAACCTATCAATATTAATCAATTTTTAAACCGTATTTATTATGAAAAATGACTTGCAAAACGTAAGACCGTTCCGACGTGTCGCACTTTCAGCAGTCTTGGCAGCCGTAATGACAGTAGGTGCTATGCCAGTCATGGCAGGCACAACTGTTAGTGGTGAGCCAAATGTCGCTCGTCCTGCAGACAACGTAATTACCGGTCGTGTTGTTGACAATCTCGGTGAACCACTGATTGGCGTAACAGTCATGGAAGTTGGTACACAGAACGCAACAGTCACAGACTTTGAAGGAAATTACTCTCTGTCAGTGAAGGCAGGAGCTAAGCTCCAGTTCTCTTACATTGGTTTCGTTGCCCAGGAAGTAGCTGCTCGCAACGGCCAGACTATCACTCTTGCTCCAGAGAACAATGACCTCGATGAAATCGTAGTCGTAGGTTATGGTGTTCAGAAGAAGGCTAACCTCACAGGTGCTGTTGCATCTGTAGACTTCGCTAAGGAAGCACTTTCTCGTCCTGTAACTTCAGCTGGTCAGGCCCTCGCAGGTATGGCTGCCGGTGTTCAGGTTATGCAGTCTTCTGGTCGTCCAAACTCAGAAGGCATTGATATCAAGGTTCGTGGTGTCGGTACATTGAACGACGCTTCTCCACTCGTTCTCGTAGACGGTATGGAGATGAGCCTTAACGACGTAAACCCTAACGATATCGAGAGCATCTCAATTTTGAAGGATGCTGCATCTTGTGCTATCTACGGTAACCGTGGTGCTAACGGTGTAATCCTCGTTACTACAAAGCAGGGTCAGGAAGGTCAGACACGAGTAACTTACTCTGGTAAGCTCTCTATCAACACACCTTCTAAGCTCGTTAAGTTCATGAGCAACTATGGTGACTACATGGAACTCGTAAATATTGCTGGTGATAACTTTGGTTCAGGTCACACATATTCAGATGCAACTATCGAGAAGTGGCGTGCAGCTGAGAAGGATCCTAACGGTTTCCTCGCTCCTGGCCAGAAGTATCCTAACTACGTAGCATATCCAAACACTGACTGGTATGATGAAATCTATCAGACAAAGGTTATGCAGGAGCACTCACTCTCACTCGTAGGTAAGGAGAAGCGCACTAACTATAGCGTAGGTCTTACATATCAGAACAACCCTGGTATGATTGTACGTTCTGGTGTAGAGAAGTACTTTATCAACACAGCTGTAACAAGCAATGTTACTGATTGGTTGGAGATTGGTTCTCACATCTGGGGTTCACATGATGATCAGGATCGTAACGACGTTGATCACCTCACAGCATGGGAGTTCTTGAAGACCGTTCCTGGTATTTATCCATTCTATGATGGCAAGTACGGTGGTATCGAGACTTCTGAGGAAGATGGTGCTGCTCACAACCCATTGCAGAACATCAACGCTAATGGTGACTCTTACTATAAGCACACACGTGCTCTCGCAACAGCTCACGCTCAGATTAAGTTCTTGAACGACTTCACATTCAAGACACAGATCGGTTACGAGTACTTCCACCAGCGTCATAAGTATGTTAGCCACAACGAGTTGAACTATAGCTTCAGCCGCTCAACAGAGGATAATGATTATATCGTTACTCCTGCAGCTACACTTTCTGACGTAAATGTATATATGTACCACAATGAGTACTACAAGTGGAAGCTTACTAACACTCTCAACTGGAACCACACATTCGGTCAGCATGATGTAAGTGCTCTCCTTGGTTTCGAGGAGCAGAAGTACTACGCTCACACTCTTGATACAAACAAGCGTGGTATCCTTGACTGGTCTATTACAGACATGAGCACTGTTACAGAAATGCGTAACATCTCAGGTAATGATACAGAGAACCGCTATCGTTCATGGTTCGGTCGTGTAAACTATGCATTTGCAAGCAAGTATCTCTTCGAGGCTGACTTCCGTT
>JAUNIK010000138.1 GCA_030523505.1 Prevotellaceae bacterium
AAATGCAACTGATGACATATGAATTGTACCAAGTTATTTTTTAACGATCACTTAGTCTTTTTGTGCATAGCTTTTGCAGCGAATGCTCTTGATATCCCAGAGATATTCTCTGATCACATGATGCTACAGCAAAACACCAATGCCCGTTTGTGGGGTTGGGCAAAGAAAGGTGCAGAGGTGAAGGTTACTACCAGTTGGAATAGTGCTGTTTATAGCGTGAAGGCTGATAAGCAGACAGGCCGCTGGGATGTGAAGGTAGCAACGCCAAAGGCGTCTTACGATACCTACACTGTTACAGTGGAAGGCGATGGACAGAAGGCCGTTATCAATGATGTTCTGATTGGTGAAGTATGGTTCTGTTCAGGTCAGAGCAATATGGAGATGCCGCTTCAGGGTTTCTGGAACTGTCCTGTAGAGGGCGCCAATGAAACCATTGTCCAGTCAGGCAGATATAAAAAGTCAATCCGTTGCGCAACCATTGCTAAAGAAGGCGTGAAAGAACCAAAAGATAAAGTATCGGGCAAATGGGCTGTTTGCGAACCAAAGAATGCTCCGCTGTTCAGTGCCTGCGGATACTATTTCGCACAGACGTTGACAGATATTCTTGACATTCCTGTGGGAATCATAAACTGCTCATGGGGCGGTAGTTGCGTTGAGGGATGGTTGCCAAAGGAAATTCTTGAGACATATCCTGACGGGTTGGTTCCTTTTGACAACGAGGATTACCACGAGAAGATGAAGATGTATAACGGTATGCTCTATCCATTGGCAGGCTACACCATCAAGGGATTCCTCTGGAATCAGGGTGAGAGCAATGTGGGACGTGAAAAGGAGTATATCGATCGTTTTTCAACAATGACAAGATTGTGGCGCAAGATGTGGAATCAGCCGGATGATAACCTTCCTATCTATGCAGTGGAGTTGCCTCCATACCGTTATGGTGACGGTCTTGATGGTGTTGGTGGCGCAAAATTCCGTGCTGCTCAGCATGAGATTGCAAAGGTGCTCGATCATTATGGTTGTGTGTGTACGAGCGACCTTATCTATGAATATGAGCCAGATCAGATTCACGGTTGCAAGAAAAAGGAAATCGGTCAGCGTCTTGCATATATGGCAGCTGCACGCGATTATGGCGTAGAGGGCATTGGAGCAGAGAGCCCTGAATTTGAATACTACGAGGTTGTAGATGCAACAGACGGTGACAATGCAGTCATTGCCGGCTCAAAGGTGAACACACCAAACGTGAGTGGTAAGGTTCTCAAATTATTCTTCACCAATAGCGCTGATGGCTTTGACCGTATGACAGGCATTGAGGGCTTCGAGGCACAGGATGAAAACGGCAACTGGCATGAGGCCATCGTCTGGTCAGGGTCAGAATGGCAGGGCGTGAAGCGTCAGGGATGTTTCCTGAAACTCTCTTGCCCAGAGGCAAAGGAAATAAAGAATATTCGCTATTGCTATCATAATTTTGTTGTAGGCAAGCTCCATAACATGCGAGCATTGCCAGTTGTTCCGTTCACAACGGAGAAATGATAAATGAGAGATATGAAGAAGGTGTTGTTTATTGCGTGTGTGGTTGCTATGATGGTAGGATGCACGGCTGAAAAAGAGACTTCTAACTTTATCACAGTAAAGGACGGAAAGTTCTATCAGGGTGATAAGGAGTATCGCTATGTGGGAGCAAACTTCTGGTATGGTGCAATTCTTGCCAGTGAAGGTCAGGGTGGTAATCGCGACCGACTGATTCAGGAGCTCGATGATATGAAAGCAATCGGCATTGATAATGTCAGAGTGCTCATTGGTGGTGACGGACGTGATGGAATACCAAGTCATATTGCACCGAAACTGCAGTCGGAGCCTGGTGTCTATAACGATACAATCCTGAAGGGCCTTGACTACCTGATGGTAGAATTAGAAAAGCGCGATATGAAGGCCGTTCTCTATTTCAACAATTCATGGGAATGGAGTGGTGGATATGGTGCTTATCTCGATTGGGTCGGCTTTTCGGGCAATGTTCAAAGCGCTGATGGCATGAAGCACTTCGACCAGACTCCTGTGCCAAGCAAGGATGGATGGTGGGAGTATATGCAGTATGTAGGCAACTTCATACTCAACGACTCAGCTAAGGCTCTTGCTGCGAAGCATGTGGAGAACATGGTGACACGCAAGAATAGCATTACCGGTGAACCATACAAAGACTCAAAGGCACTGATGGCGTGGGAAATAGCCAATGAACCACGATGCTTTGTCAACGACTCATTGCATAAGACTAAGTTCGTGGAATGGATTGACGAGCAGTCGACACTCATCAAGAGTCTTGATCCTAACCATCTTGTGACAACCGGTTCGGAGGGAGAATGGGGATGTGAGAACGATATGGATCTGTTCACAGCTATCCATTCAGTGAAGAACATCGACTATGCATGTATCCATATCTGGCCAAACAATTGGGGATGGCTTGGAAAGTTCAACCAGAACTACGATGCTGACAAGACCATTTCTGAAGATGCACCAGATCCTATTGTAGATAATGTGCAGGTGGCATGCGATTCAACACTTGCTTATATCAATCGTGCCTATGACAGAATGTCGAAAGTGGGACGACCGATAGTTTTGGAGGAATTCGGCTATCCTCGTGACCGTTTCCTTTTTACTCCAGGCTCACCTACACGCGGGCGTGATACATATTATAAGTATGTGTTCTCAATCATCCGCGATTCAGGTAAGATCGCAGGATGCAACTTCTGGGGCTGGGGTGGCTCGGCAAATGTGAAGCATACCATCTGGCAGAGATGGGATGACTATGTGTGTGACCCAGCACAGGAAGAGCAGGGCTTGAATTCTGTATTCAAAGCAGATACAACAACACTCGGCATCATAAAGGAAATGACTGACGAATTGCGTGTACGCTAAATAATAAAACAAGTTTCGCAAGCTCAACTTATTGGAGTTAAAGGGAGTCAAGGGAAGTTAACGGTCGCCTTGCTTCCTGAGAAGTTAAATGACAGTAGCTTCTAATGCGGATGGAATTTGGTAAGGGAAAGGCATTCGTCCCTTAACTTCCCATAACTTCCCAAGCGACGAAGGAGCGATAACTTCTCTTAAATTCCGAAAACTGAGCAAGTCAGAAACTTGCGAAAGTTGAATAAATAAATATTTCATATAAAGGTAAATGCGTAAAATTTTTGGTTTATTGATGGTATTAGTTAGTACCCTGACTCTGAGTGCTCAGATTAGGGGTACTAACTTCACAGTTACTGTTACCCCAGACCACAAAGATTGGAACTACAAAGTTGGGGAGCAGGCAGTGTTTACGGTGAATGTGCTCAAGAGCGGAACTCTCGTTGATAATGCCCAGATCAGTTACGAGATGGGACCAGAGATGTATCCAACAGAGAAGAAGGAGATGGTGCTGAAGGACGGTACTGCGAAGATAAAAGGTGGAATGAAGAAACCGGGATTCTATCGCCTTTCTGTTACCGCTCATATCAATGGTAAGGAATATAAGGGAATGTGTACAGCAGCCTTCTCGCCAGAGAAGATACAACCTACGGCGCAATGCCCTGCCGACTTTGATGAATTCTGGAAGACAGCAATCGAACAGGCACGTTGGACTGCCCTCGAGCCAACTTTCGAATATCTCCCAGAGCGTTCTAATTCGAAGGTTAATACCTATCATGTCAGTTTCCAGAATGACCAGTGGGGCAGAAGAGTGTTCGCCATTCTGAATATACCAACAACCCCAGGCAAGTATCCTGCACTTCTCCGTGTGCCAGGAGCTGGTGTTCGCCCTTATGGTGGTGACCAGCCGTTTGCTTCGCATGGTGCAATCGTGCTTGAGATAGGAATTCACGGAATCCCTGTCACCAATCCACAGGAATATTACGACCGCATATTCACTGCAGCCCTTGCTAACTATTGGGAGCATGGAACAAACGACAAGAACAAGAATTACTATAAACATGTAATCACGGGATGTATCCGTTCCATCGATTTCATTGAGAGTCTGAACAAGGACGGCGTTGAGTGGGACGGAAAGAATCTTGCTGTCACTGGTTCGTCGCAAGGTGGATTCCTGTCGCTTGCAACAGCAGGTCTCGACAAACGCGTCAGTTGCTATGGAGCCGTTCATGCAGCAATGTGCGATTATGAGGCTGCTTTGAAGAATGTTGCTTGCGGATGGCCACATTATTTCTATTATGACAAGGAGAACGTGGATATGCGACAGGTGGAGCAGTCGCGTTATTATGATGGTGTGAATTTCGCTCGCCGAATTACAGCGCCAGGATATTTCTCTTTCGGATATAACGATGATGTGGTGCCACCAACAACAGCCTATGGCACATATAATATCGTGACAGCAGAAAAGGTGCTCTCGCCTTACCAGTTGACCGGTCATTACTGGTATCAGGAACAGTGGGACGAGTGGAATGCCTTCTTGCTTGATAAACTCGGAATAAAATAACAAATATATAAAAAACATATGGAAAACAAGGTATATGGTCATTTTGATGACCTTAATCGCGAGTATGTGATTACCAATCCTGCAACCCCATTCCCTTGGATAAACTATCTGGGAAATGAGGATTTCTTCGGTTTGATTAGTAATACCGCGGGCGGATACAGCTTCTACAAAGACGCTAAGTTCCGCCGTATCACCCGTTATCGTTATAACGGTGTGCCAATGGACAATGGTGGTCGCTATTTCTACATCAATGACAATGGCACTGTGTGGAATCCGGGCTGGAAACCATGTAAGACTCCACTCGACAGTTATGAGTGTCGTCATGGTATGAACTATACCCGTATCACTGGTTCAAAGAATGGTGTTGAAGCAAGCGTCCTGTTCTTTGTTCCATTGAAAACATGGGCAGAGGTTCAGAAGGTTACACTCAAGAACACCACCGGCGAGGAAAAGAACATCAAACTGTTCTCGTTTGCAGAATGGTGCCTCTGGAATGCCGCTACTGATATGGAGAACTTCCAGCGTAACTGGTCAACAGGAGAGGTGGAGATTGAGAGTCCGCTAACCCCAGAAGGAGGAATCCCTAATACTGTCATATATCATAAGACAGAATACAAGGAGCGTCGTAACCACTATGCTTATTATGCATTTGCCAACGCTAAGGCAGACGGTTATGACACTGACCGCGAGTCGTTCGTAGGACTCTACAACGAGTTCTCAAATCCACAGTGCGTCATGGCTGGCAAACCTGCCAACTCGCTCGCTCACGGTTGGAGTCCAGTGGCTTCGCATTATGTTGAGGTGAATCTCAAGCCAGGTGAGAGCAAGGACTATATCTTCCTTCTTGGATATGTAGAGAACGAGCAGGATGAGAAGTTCTCGGCAGAGGATATCGAACGCAAGAGAAATGGCGAACTCATCTCATCACAGGCTTCTGATGTAACCCTCGTGAACAAGGCAAAAGCAAAGGTTACCATCGAGAAGTTCTCAACTGTTGAGGCTGTCGATAAGGCCTTCGATGAACTGCATCAGATGTGGGATGAACTCCTCGACAAGTACAATGTCACCAGCGATGATGACCGTATGAATCGTATGGTCAACATCTGGAACCAGTATCAGTGTATGATTACCTTCAATTTCTCGCGTTCGGCATCGTTCTTCGAAAGTGGAGTAGGCCGAGGCATGGGATTCCGCGATTCCAACCAGGATCTTGTAGGTTTTGTGCACCAGGTTCCAAGCCGTGCCCGTGAACGAATCATTGATATTGCCTCAACACAGTTCCCTGATGGTGGATGCTATCATCAGTATCAGCCATTGACAAAGCGTGGCAATAATGATATCGGTGGTGGTTTCAACGACGACCCTATGTGGTTGATATTTGGAACAGTTGCGTATATCAAGGAAACAGGCGATTTCTCTATCCTCGATGAGATGGTGCCATGGGACAACGAACCAGGCACAGAGGTGACACTGATGGAACACCTTCGCATATCGTTCAATCATGTTGTTGAGAACCTTGGCCCTCACGCTCTGCCACTTATTGGCCGTGCCGACTGGAACGACTGTTTGAACCTGAACTGCTTCTCTTGGGATCCTAACGAGAGTTTCCAGACAACAGAAAACAAGACCGAAGGCTCGAAGGCCGAGTCACTGATGATTGCCGGACTGTTCGTGCTCTGTGGTCGCCAGTATGTAGAACTCTGCGAACAGGTAGGCAAGAATGATGAAGCCTCGCGTGCGCGTACCTTTATAGATAATATGGTCGAGGCTGTGAAGAAGCACGGCTGGGATGGCGAGTGGTATCTCCGTGCCTACGACTTCTTCGGCAATAAGATTGGTTCAAACGAAAACGAGGAAGGTAAGATATTCATTGAGTCGCAAGGATTCTGCACAATGGCAGGTATCGGTCTTGAAGAAGGCATGGTTGACAAAGCCCTTGATTCTTGCAAGAAGTATCTCGATTGTGAGCACGGTATGGTTCTCAACAATCCTGCTTATACAACCTACCATGTGGAGATGGGTGAGATCAGCTCTTATCCAGCAGGTTACAAGGAGAATGCAGGTATCTTCTGTCACAATAACCCTTGGGTTATCATTGGTGAGACAGTGGCTCATAGAGGTAATGATGCTTGGGAACACTACACCAAGATCTGTCCGGCTTGGATAGAAGACCAGGATTTGCATAAGGTAGAGCCATACGTTTACTGCCAGATGGTAGCAGGTAAGGATGCAGCTCGACCAGGTGAAGGCAAGAACTCATGGCTTACTGGAACTGCAGCATGGAACTGGATAACTATCACCCAGCATATCCTTGGCATCAAACCGGCGTATGATGGTCTGTTGATTGACCCATGTATACCATCTTCATTGAAGGCTTACACTGTAAAACGCCAGTTCCGTGGTGCAGAATATACCATCAATGTGAAGAACCCGGAGGGACTTGAGCATGGAAAAGTGACGCTTGTCGTTGATGGCCAGAAAGTCGCTGGAAACGTAGTCCCAATGATGGATGGCGAACATGTCGTAGAAGCTACAATTGGCAGATAAGTACGATTGATTCCGAAAAAAAGTACTACTAAAAAATGTGCAATGTCAAAAATGTGTTAGTTGCTAACAAAATTGTGCATTTAT
>JAUNIK010000139.1 GCA_030523505.1 Prevotellaceae bacterium
CAATAGTCATCTATTTTATTTGGTAATTGTCGATAAAATACCTAATTTTGCAGCGATTAAAATACAATTTATGAGAAAACGATATTTTATGGCCGTATCGATACTGGCAGTGTCGATGACAGCAATGGCACAGACGGGAAAGGGAGGTACATGGACTCTCAATGACTGCCTGAACTATGCCATCAAAAACAACATTTCACTGCAGAAGCAGCAACTGAGCAGACTCTCGGCTGCGGAAGACATCAAACAGTCGCAGAAAGCACTCTTGCCTACTCTCAGTGCCAATACGTCTCAGATGATTGGTTGGAGACCTTGGATCAACGACCAAACCACCACAGTGGCTAACGGTACTATCGCCAACAAAATCAGTAAGACGTACTATAACGGCAGTTATGGGGTGAACGCCAACTGGACTGTGTGGAACGGAAACAAGAACCACAACACCGTGAAGCTCAACAAACTGACGGAGCAGAAGGCGGAACTGGACTCTGTTACCACCGCACTCCAACTGAAGGAGCAGATTGCCTCGCTGTACGTGCAGATACTGTATCTCACTGAGGCTATTGGTGTGAGTCGCCAGAGTCTAGAAACAAGTATTAAGAACGAGGAAAGGGGAAAGACCATGATGGACGTGGGAAAAATGTCGAAGGCCGACCTCGCCCAACTCACTGCACAGAGAGCTCAGGACGAATATAACCTCGTGAACGCGCAAAGCCAAATAGCAAATGCGAAAAAGGAACTCAAGCAACTGCTCGAACTGACAAACGTGGAGAGCTTTGAGATCTTTATCCCTAATGACATTGAGCAGGCCAACGACCAAAAGGCTCTTGAGACAATCCCTGCCCTCGCCGAGATATACCAAGCCGCAGTGACGACACGACCCGAGATTGCGTCGGCACAACTTGCCATCAAGAGCAGCGACGTGAGTCTTGCCATTGCCAAGGCGGGAAAGATGCCCACCATCGGCATCAACGGAAGTCTCGGAACTAGTTCGTCGTCGATGAGCGACAGGGCATGGGGACAACAGATGAAAACCAACTTCGACGCGGGAGTGGGGGTATCGTTGAGTGTACCAATATTCGATGGAAGACAGACAAAAACAGCGGTCAACAAGGCAGTAATACAAAGAAGACAAGCCGAACTCGACCTGCAGAACAACGAGAAGCAGCTGTGGAGCACCATTGAAGGCTACTGGATTGACGCTACCACCAACCAGCAGAAATTCCGCTCGGCTGTGGCAAGCGTAGAGAGCCAACAGGCAAGCTACGACCTGCTGAGCGAACAGTTTAGTTTGGGACTGAAGAACATCGTGGAACTAATGACTGGCAAGACCAACCTGCTCAATGCGCAGCAGGAGAAGCTGCAGAGCAAATACATGACCATCCTCGATATCCAGATGCTCAAATTCTATGGCAACGCCAATACTGAATTATAAATATTATCATCATCCAAAACATGAATTAAATATATAAAACAACATGAAAAAGATCAGCAAAATATGGTTGGCCGCAGGTGCCATAATAGTGATAGCTATCATAGCATGGCTTATCTCTGGCGGCAAGAAGGAAAAGCAGGTTAGCTTCTCACTCGAAAAGGCAGCACCTGCCAATATACAAATAGGTGTAACGGCTACGGGTACTATCGAACCCGTTACATCGGTGACTGTGGGTACTCAGGTGTCGGGTATCGTCAGCAGAATATACGTTGATTACAACAGTGTGGTGAAGAAGGGACAGGTGATTGCCGAACTCGACAAAACCAACCTGACAAGTGAGCTCAACACGGCAAAGGCAAACTTGGCAAGCGCACAGAGCTCGCTGAATTACGAAACCGACAACTTCAATCGCTACAAGACTCTCTTCAGCAAGGGACTCGTGAGCGCGGATGAATATGAGTCGGCCAAACTATCTTATGACAAGGCAAGTCAGACTGTTGTGTCGCAAAAGGAACAACTCAGGAAGGCGGAAACCAACTTGGGATATGCCACTATCACCTCGCCCATCGACGGCGTGGTGCTCTCAAAGGCTGTTGAGGAAGGACAGACAGTGGCTGCAAGTTTTAATACACCGGAACTCTTCTCTATTGCCAAGGACCTCAAGGACATGCGAGTGATTGCCGACATCGACGAAGCTGACATCGGCGAGGTGAAGGAGGGCGAGCACGTCACATTTACCGTTGACGCATTCCCCAACGACACATTCAATGGAGTGGTGACTCAGGTGAGACAGGAGGCTACCACCACTAATAACGTGGTGACATACGAGGTGGTAATCAGTGCACCGAATGCCGACCTCAAACTCAAACCCGGACTCACTGCCAACGTGACTATCTACACTGCCGAGAAGAATAATGTTCTTAGCGTGCCAAGCAAGGCCCTGAGATTTACTCCTACGATGGAAACTATCGGAAAGAAATACAAAATTCAGGATTGCCAGGGCAAGAACAAAGTGTGGACTATTGAGGGCAATGTACTCAAGGCGCACGCTGTGCAGATTGGTATTTCCGACGGCTCGCACACTGAGATTATCTCAGGTATATCCAACGGAGCGCAAGTCATTACCGAACTGAAGGAGATTATGCCCGAAGGTGAGGATGAAGCAGCTGTGAATGGAGCTGAACGCAGTCCGTTTGCCCCAGGCCCTCCGGGAAGAAACAAGAAAAAATAAATTGTATCTATTATGGAAAAGAAAGTTGTAATAGAGCTGCAGAATGTAAGGCGCAACTTTATGGTGGGAGACGAGGAAGTGCATGCCCTGCGCGGAGTGTCGTTCAAGATATACGAGGGCGAATTCGTCACTATCATGGGTAAGTCGGGATCGGGAAAATCCACATTGCTCAACCAATTGGGATGCCTCGACACACCATCTAGCGGCGAATACATTCTCGACGGAGTGCCTGTGAGGTCGATGTCGAAATCTCAACGGGCTGTGCTGCGCAACCGCAAGATAGGATTCATATTCCAAAACTACAACCTCCTCGCCAAGACGACAAGCGTGGAGAATGTTGAACTGCCACTGATGTACAACTCGGAGGTGTCGGCAGCCGAACGCCATCAAAGGGCAATCGAGGCTCTCGAGGCTGTGGGGTTGGGCGACCGTCTTTACCACAAGTCCAACCAAATGTCGGGAGGACAGATGCAGCGAGTGGCAATAGCACGCGCCTTGGTGAACAATCCCGCTGTGATTCTTGCCGACGAGGCTACCGGTAACCTCGACACGCGCACATCATTCGAGATCCTGGTATTGTTCCAAAAGCTTCATGCCGAGGGACGTACTATCATCTTTGTGACTCACAATCCTGACATCGCCAACTATTCGAGCCGCAATATCATGCTGCGCGACGGAAAGGTGATAAGCGACGAGGTAAACAATAATATTCAGTCGGCTGCCGAAGGACTGGCCGCACTGCCTGTAAACACTGATGAATAAGTAATATGAATTATACAAATTTATTTAAGATAGCGCTAAGGGCAATTGCTGCCAACAAGACTCGCTCGTTCCTGACGGCTCTCGGCATCATCATTGGTATTGCATCGGTAATCACCATGCTTGCCGTGGGTCAGGGTACCAAACTGAGTATTCAAGCAAATATTGCCGAGATGGGGTCGAACATGATTATGATTGGCCCGGGTGCTGACAGACGTGGAGGCGTGAGACAGGATGCCTCGTCGATGGAGACACTCAAACTCACCGACTACGAGGCGATAAAAGATGAATGTACATTTATCTCTGCCATCAGTCCTACTGTGACCAAGAGCGGACAGTTTATATATGGCAATGAAAACGCTCCTTCCACTATCTACGGAGTTAATCCCGACTATCTCAGCATCCGACAAATAAGTGTTTCGGACGGTGAGATGTTTACCGACAACGACATCAAGAGCAGTGCCAAGGTGTGCATTCTCGGACAGACGGTTGTTGACAACCTCTTCCCCGACGGCAGCGACCCCATCGGCAAGGTGGTGAGATTCAACTCAATACCATTCCGGGTTATCGGTGTGCTGAAAAAGAAGGGATATAACTCAATGGGCATGGACCAGGACGACCTCGTGCTCGCTCCTTATACGGCTGTCATGAAGCGTATTCTTGCACAGACATACCTTGGAGGTATTCAGTGCTCGGCTATCACCGAGGGGGTGACTGACAAGGCTATCGAACAGATTACCACTATCCTCAGACGCAACCACAAGCTAAAGGATGCTACAGAAACATCACCTGCTGACGATGATGACTTCAATATACGCTCGCAGGAAGAACTGGCATCGATGATGACTTCCACCACCAACATGCTCACCATACTGCTGGGCTGCGTAGCTGGCATCTCACTGATTGTGGGCGGTATCGGTATCATGAACATCATGTATGTCAGCGTCACTGAGCGCACACGTGAGATTGGTCTGAGAATGAGTGTCGGAGCAAGAGGTGTGGATATTCTTAACCAATTCCTCATCGAGGCCATAATGCTTAGCGTGACTGGCGGTATCATCGGGGTGTTGTTGGGAATAGGTGCATCTTATGCCATCAAGGGCTTTGCACACTGGCCCATCTCCATCGAACCATGGACTATCGTGATGAGTTTTGCTGTGTGTACATTCACTGGTGTATTCTTCGGTTGGTATCCCGCCAAGAAGGCTGCCCAACTCGACCCGATTGAAGCATTGAGATATGAATAGAATATGAACAGAAAATCATACATATTACTACATGTAGCAGGGTGGTTGGCATTTTTTTGCTCACCACTCATGTATATCGACCATTCATCGAATTTCAACATATTAAGATATTTGTTTTTCAGCATGATGCCTTTTGTGCTGATGGTCGTATTCTATATCAATTACTTATGGTTGGTGCCGCGGTATTATATCCGCGGCAACCGACCACGATTCTATTTGATAAACATAATATCATTCTTCGTCCTAATAGCGTTTCTCCACTTGTGGATGGACTTAGGGCATGTGTTATTCAATCCCCCAAGCCCACGTAAACATGCCGTTGACTTTGTGGAACAACACAAGGCTCTCTTCTTCTCCATTCGCGACATCTTCAATATGACGATTTCTGCTGCCATGGCCACAATGATGCGCTTGGCTGAAAAATGGCACAAGTCGGAATTGGCACGTCAAGAAGCTGATAAAGAAAGAACCAAGGCGGAGCTCAGCAACCTGCGCTCACAAATCAAACCGCATTTCATGCTCAACACGCTCAACAATATATATGCCCTGACAGCTTTCTCACCTGAAAGGGCACAAAAGGCGATTGAGCAGTTGAGTGTCTTGTTGCGACATATTTTGTACGAGAATGAGCAATCTGAGATTTCCATTAAAGACGAAATTGAGTTCATCAGCAATTATATCAGTCTCATGCAATTAAGGGTGACAAATAATGTGAAAGTCAACTTTGTCACTAACATCCAGGAAGGATGCAACGCTATGATAGCACCGATGATATTCATATCACTCGTCGAGAATGCTTTCAAACATGGGATTAGTCCTACAAAACCCAGCTTTATTGATATTTCAGTTACAGCTGACAATGACACCATCAACTGCAATATCATTAATAGCAACTTCCCAAAATATGCTGATGACAAGAGTGGACATGGAATAGGACTCAAACAGGTGACCAAAAGACTTGAACTGGCATATAGCGGACGATATAAATGGGTGAAAGGCGTATCTGAAGATGGCATGACCTACTCTTCGAAAATTGAGATTTTATATAAAAATAATATTAACCATCAAAAAAAACTATTGTATTATGACACTAAACTGTGCAATCATTGATGACGAACCATTGGCATTGGAAATGATGTCAGACTATGTTCAAAAAACTCCGTTTCTCACATTGACCGGGGCTTATAACAGTGCTGTACAAGCCATCAAGACCATAAGGGAAAATCCGGTCGATCTGCTTTTCCTCGACATACAAATGCCTGAACTCAGCGGTCTGGAATTTGCCAAGGTGCTGCCTAAACGTACCAAGGTTGTGTTAACTACCGCATTCCCACAATATGCCGTTGAGGGCTATGAGGTCGAGGCTTTTGCATACATACTGAAACCTATCAGCTACGAAGCATTCCTGAAGGTGGCAAAGAGAGCATACGACTGGTTCTCACAATCGGAGAAGTCTAAGAATTATGCCAAAGACAGGTTTATTTTCGTGAAAAGCGACTATAAATTGGTGAGAATCGATCTCGATGACATCCTCTTTATTGAGGGCCTGAAGGACTATGTAAGAATATATACCGAAAATGGTGACAAGATAATGTCGCTCATGAACATGAAGACATTAGAGGATTTCCTGCCGAAACCAGAATTTCTCCGCTCTCATCGTTCGTATATAGTTCACATGAACAAGGTAAAATGCCTCGACCGTTTTAGAATGAATATCGGAGAAAACTATATACCGGTTTCGGAAAGCTATAAGGATGTCATTATGGCTTATCTCGACAATCACACTATCTGTTAGATAATAACAACGACAGAAAAGATAAAAGCCGTTCTGCCTAATAATAGACAGGACGGCTTTTCATTAATATCAACCTCTCAATTTCGCCATTACCTTATTGTAATAACGCTGAGTACGTTTCACACTGTAATTATTACCGCCGTTCCAGGATCTGATGGCCTTTTCAACATTATTTTTCGGGTTGAAATGAGCCTGGTACAGAAGGAACATCTCCTTGGATTTCTGCACGCTAAATCTATCCTGCATTGTGAAGCGTTTCTTACTCTTTCTCTTTTTAAGAATGTTGTTACATTCTCTAACAAGTATTGGGGTGATCTGCATGGCTCCACAGGAATTTCCACTCACTGCTTTCGCATCTCCCCTACTTTCCACATGTATGATGGCTTCCATCACTGGGTTCCAGTCATAACCAGAAGAAGTTGTCGATCTCGCATCACCAGCCAAAGCTGAGAGGGGCGCAATAATTGTTATTAAACAAATTAAACATACAATCTTCAATACCTTAATCATAAAATATCTGTTTTAAGTATGACAGTCCCAACACGGGATATTTATGTCACCTATTATTAACGGGTGCAAAG
>JAUNIK010000140.1 GCA_030523505.1 Prevotellaceae bacterium
GGACTTGGGTGGGCTTTTCAATTTATGGTATTCCTAATTAAAACACTTCAATTCATTCTGGCTATTTCCCTCTTGGTATTGCTCCACGAGGGTGGACACTTCTTCTTCTCAAAGTTGTTTGGTGTCCGTGTAAACAAATTCTATGTGTTCTTCGACTGGAAGTTCTCGCTTTTCAGTTCTTACAGCAACTGGTTCCGCCGTCTGCGTGGAAAGGCTCCTGTTGAGAAGAACGAGGACGGTTCCTACAAATATGATGGAACAGAGTATGGTATCGGTTGGATCCCTCTTGGCGGCTATTGCCAGATTGAGGGAATGATCGACGAGACTCAGCATGACGCTGAGAAGTTGCAGGCTCCGGCACAGCCTTGGGAGTTCCGCGCAAAACCAACATGGCAGCGACTGCTCATCATGATTGGTGGTGTACTCGTGAACTTCCTCCTTGCGCTGTTCATCTATTCGATGGTGCTCTACACCTGGGGCGATGAGTATATTGCCACCAAGGATATGACCTATGGTATGAAGTTCAACGATGATGCCAAGGCACTCGGATTCAAGGATGGCGATATCATGCTCGGCACTGACAAGGGCGAGTTTGTTACTTTCGGAGCTGACCTCTATCGCGATTTGGCTGTTGCTTCTTCGTGTGATATCATCCGTGATGGTAAGAAGCAGACGATAGCTCTTCCTGGTGATCTCGATCTGTTGAAGATGATGAAGACCACCCCTTCGTTTGTTCGTCCTCTCATTCCTTCTGTTGTCAACGAGGTGAGTACTGATGGTCCTGCAGCAAAGGCAGGAGTACAGTCGGGCGACAAGATTCTTGCTATTGCCGGAAAGAATGTTGATTCTTGGAACGATATTACCAACGAGTTGGGTCGCCTTGCCGATGGACTCACAGAAGCTGAGACAGCCAAGGACTCGCTTGCATTGCTCACCCAGCAGATTGTGGTGATGCACAAAGGTGCAGAGTCGGCTGATACACTGACAATCCGTCTCAAAGACAATGCTACACTGGGCGTGACATATAGCACCATTGCTGCTCTCTATAAGACAACAAAGAAGGAATATGGCTTCTTTGAGTCGTTCCCTGCTGGTGTGAAATACGGACTGAATGTGCTCGGTGGATATGTAGGCGACCTGAAGTATGTCTTCTCTTCAGAGGGAGCAAAGTCGCTCGGTGGTTTCGGTACTATCGGTAGCCTCTTCCCAGCAGCATGGGATTGGCACATGTTCTGGCTCATGACAGCATTCCTGTCGATCATCCTCGCATTCATGAACATCCTTCCTATCCCAGCCCTTGATGGTGGTCATGTGTTGTTCCTGCTCTACGAGATGATTACTCGTCGCAAGCCATCTGACAAGTTCATGATTGCTGCCGAGTATGTGGGTTTCGGAATCATCCTGCTGTTGATGGTTGTGGCAAACCTCAACGATATCCTCCGTTGGGTAGGGTTGATGTAAGGAGACCCTCTCCGCCGCATAGCGGCACCTCCCCCATGATGGGGAGGAGTTTATAATGTCTATATGCGGAGACGGTGCCAATCCTTTGATTTTCCACTCGTTTGTTGTAACTTTGGCTGTGCCGAAGTTATCACTGCACTCGGGAAAACTAAATAAAAAGGATTTTTATTTTGATTTTCCACTCGTTTGTTGTAACTTTGCAGACAAAATAAAAAAATATAAGATGAAAATAACAAAGATTCTGCCAGTGGCGGCTCTTGCTGTGGCTATGCTGGCAACAACTTCATGCGACAATAAGAAGTTCCAGATCTCTGGTAATATCACCGAGGCAAAGGACTCTACTCTCTATCTTGAGAATGTAGGTCTCGACGGTGCTGTCGCTATCGATTCAGTGAAACTTGGTGAGGATGGTGAGTTCTGCTTTGCTGAGGCTGCCAACGATGCCCCTGAGTTCTATCGCCTGCGTATCGCTAACCAGATCATCAACATCTCTATCGACTCAACAGAGACTGTCGGTGTGAAGGCTGCTTACCCTTCAATGGCGTATAAGTATGAGGTGGAAGGTTCTGAGAACTGTTCAAAGATTAAGGAACTGGCTCTCCATCAGATGAACCTCCAGTCGCAGATCAACAAGATCATCAACGACCCTACACTCAAGGTGTCGGCTGTTGAGGATAGTCTCGTTACTGTTGTCAACAACTACAAGAATTTCGTCAAGACCAACTACATCTTCAAGGAGCCAAACAAGTCGTACGCTTATTTCGCTCTCTTCCAGACATTCATTGCCGGTAACTCGTACAACCTCATCTTCAACCCACGTAGCAGCGAGGACGATGTGAAGGTGTTTGCTGCCGTTGCCACCAGCTGGGACACATTCCACCCAGGTGCTATCCGTGGTGAGAACCTCCATAACATTGCTATCGAGGGTTTGAAGAACGTGCGTATCCTCCAGGCACGCCAGTATGCTACCATCGATGCTGACAAGGTTGATACATCAGGTATCGTTGATATCGAACTCCTCGACAACAAGGGTACTCTGCGTAAACTCTCTGATTTGAAGGGCCATGTGGTGATGCTCGACTTCTGTTCTTTTGCACAGCAGGGTGTCACAGAGCGTATCATGATGATGCGTGAACTCTACAACAAGTACCACGCTCAGGGTCTTGAAATCTATCAGGTTTCTGTTGGCGATGACGAGCACTTCTGGAAGACTCAGACAGCCGCTATCCCTTGGACATCAGTACGCGATGCACAGGGCGCTGCTTCTGCTCGCTACAATGTATTCGACCTCCCAACCTACTTCCTTATCAGCAAGAGCGGTACAGCAGAGTTGCGTGATATCCAGGTATCAGACATCGAGGCAGAAATCAAGAAACTCTTGTAATTGCCAATCGTAGAAAATCTTCTATATATATAAATAATGTGCAAGCCTTAATTGACTTGCACATTTTTTATCTAGTCCTTACTAATTAAGCATATCCTCCGTATGGGTTCCCCCTCGCCTTGTGGAGAGGGGGCTAGGGGGTGAGGCTCCTTTTTATTTCAATACCTCCTCTACTACTTTCTTCACATCCTCGCTTGTTATCTCACCGTCGTCGTCCATATCGGCGGCTGGATTGTATTCGCCTTTGAGCAGGATATCTGTGGTGAGCATCACATCGGTGATGGTGCGGAGATTATCCTCGTTGATGTCGCCCTTCTTTTCTGGGTCAACAACATACACATTCTCTATTTCGTAGATTCCACAGTCGAAATAAGCACCACCCCAGTTCTGCTGCTGCTTCACTGCGATGACATTCTTGCCCTTTACCAAGCCCTTCACCTCTTTAATAACAGGACCGCCTGGGTTTGTCCAACCGTCGGCAGAATCAACTTTCTTGCCGTTCACATATATCTCATAATCGTCATCGTGGTAGCATTTCAGGTAGAAAGCCGATGAGCCCTTTGCTTTGTCGAGAGTGAACTCGCGGCGCAACCAGTAGCAGTTGTATTCGCCATCCCACTGAGTGCGATAAGGAGCGTTATAACTCTTTGAACCGATAGGCATGTGAAGGCCCAATGTCCAACTTGAATCATCATAGTCGATGGCAGTCCAGTTGCCCGATGGGTTTGCGGGGTTGTCGGGATTCCCACCATTGCCAGCAGACTTAAAGATATATCGTGCAGTCCAGTCGCAGTCGGCACCCATTGGCAGGATGAACTTCTTGTCGCCCTTGGTGATGCAACCCTCAGTGGCATGCTCTTTTGCCATCAAAGCAAAGTTGTTATTGATGATAAGGTCAACAAGGTCCTTTCCATAATAGGTGTTATCGCCAGCGAAGTCCATCATGATAAATCCCATAGGACCAACCTTGCCCGGCATATAATCCACGATTGTCTTGTTGCAAGTCTTGGCACACTCCTGAACACCGGCAGCTGTAGAAATACCGAGAGTTTTCTTAGAATATCCCGATGTATGGTTCATGTAGAGACGGTAGTCAGCCTCGTTCTCGCTGATGGAACGATTGAGGAGGTTCTTTATCTCAGTCTGTTTGTTTGCCAACTGACCACTTTCCGCCACATCATACATATCCTGTGTGGTGATGTGCATAAATGCGCCCGATGGACCTACGATGTCGCGATCGTAAACGGAATTGTCGCCACCACCATTGAGATATGCACCGATAGGACCGTTGTTATAGCTGTTGCGGCTCATGACAAGCAACTTGCCACGCATCTCCTTCACTGTGAGGGTAGGAGAGTAGTCGATGATGTAACTGCGTTTCGCGTTGAGACAGTTGTACATCTGTTCTGGCCAGGCATTCTTCTGGGAAGATGTTGCTCCGTCATCCTCATGACGCATTATGACGAAGAGGAACTCGTCAGGGTGCTGGTCGAGGAAGGCGCAAAGGGTATTGAGCGCATCATTGAACTTCACAGAGCTTTTCAAGATACCATGATATATGTACATATTGCTTCCATCCCAGCGAGGACGCAGGTCGAACATTCTTACACCTTTGTTCAACTGATCGGCAAGAGAATATGTCTGGCAGTGGGCACTACCTGACAAGCCACTTGTGCAGGCGTTATGTGAACCAGGGATGGAGAGACGGGCGAGGAAGAGGTTGTCGTCGAGATCCTTCATCCAGTTGCTGTAGTTAATATCCTGAGCCCACATCTGTGCTGAGGATGTGACTGCCAAGAGTAATGCAAGGAATAGTTTTTTCATATAAGTTTTTGTTTTTATAGTCGCATTTAAGGGTATGGGGAAAGGGGCCTCTTAGAAGCTTCCCAACCATGCTTTGAGGTTCATAAGCATCTCGAGGTGATAGGCAAACGATGGTTTCATGCCCCATCCGTGGTTACCGTCAGGATATACCATCAGTGTGGCAGGCACATCGTGCTTATAAAGTTCGAAGTAATAGTTCACACCATTGGCAGGCACAACACAGTCGTCATCGTCGGAGAGACAGATGAACGCACGTGGAGTGGTGCGCGACACCTGAATGTCGTTGCTGTAGTTCAACTCATCCTTTTTCTTTGCCTTCTCGCCAAGCAGGTTGTCGTGGCTACCCTTATGGGTGAACTCTGGGTCCATCGTTATCACTGGGTAGAACAGAATCTGGAAGTTTGGTGCTGCATCGCCCTTTGAGTGAGTAGCGATGGTAGAAGCCAGATGACCACCGGCAGAGAATCCCATGATACCCACATCATTCGTGTCGATATGCCAGTGTTTAGCATTGGCACGCATCACACGCATTGCCTGTTCTGCATCGCTGATAGGCACCTCCTTCTTGCCGTGAGGCATACGATATTTCAATACACCCACAGCAATGCCCTGACGGGTGAAGAACTCAGCCCAGTCGTGACCTTCATGGTCCATTGCCAGTGCCTCATAGGCACCTCCTGGACAGATAACAACGGCACGACCGCATGCACGCTTTGCCTGTGGCAGATATACATACAATGTAGCGACATCGTTCTTGTCCTTGCTTTTTTCTATTGGCTTGCCCTTCCACAGGTCGATTTCGATTTTCTCCTGTGCCGACAAGTTCACAGCCATCGCTATCATAGCGAGAAAAATCAGTAATTTCTTCATATCTTGTTATTGTTTTTTTCTGTTTGGTGAATAATTCGCCACAAAGATAATAAATTTCATTGTAAAATGAAAGTTCGAAAATGAAAGTTTTGCATTTATTGGGAAAATGAGTACCTTTGCAACGGAAAAACTAATTGAATATTACCTAACCGTATGAAATCTATCAGAGAATTATATCGCATAGGTCTTGGTCCATCAAGTTCCCACACTATGGGTCCTCGCCGTGCCGCTGAAATGTTCCTAGAGCGTCATCCCGATGCCTCATCGTTTGTTGTCACCCTCTATGGCAGTCTTGCTGCAACAGGTAAGGGCCACCTTACTGACAAGGCTATTCTCGATGTCCTTGAGCCAGTAGCACCTACAACCATCGACTGGCAACCGAAGATTGTCCTCGACTATCATCCTAACGGCATGAAGTTCTGTGCCTTTGATGCTGAAGGCAAAACCATCGATGAGTGGGTGGTGTTCAGTGTCGGCGGTGGTGCCCTTGAGGAGGAAGGCAAACCAACGAGCACTCCTGAGGTATATGAGTTGAAGACCATGGGCGATATCATGAAATGGTGCCGCAAGAACGGTCGTACCCTTTGGGAGTATGTAGAGATTCGTGAGGGAGAAGGAATTTGGGAATACCTTGCCGAGGTATGGCACACGATGAAAGCCGCTGTCGAGCGTGGTATCGTGGCAGAGGGCGTACTTCCTGGTCCGCTTCATCTTCAGCGCAAGGCTGTGCAGTATAATATCAAGGCTACGGGCTATACTGCTTCACTCCACAGCCGTGGTCTGGTGTTCTCCTATGCCCTTGCAGTAAGTGAGGAGAATGCCGGTGGCGGTGTTATCGTCACAGCCCCAACCTGTGGTTCTTGTGGAGTACTCCCTGGTGTGCTTTATCATCTTTGGAAGAGCCGTAAGTTCGAAGAGATCCGCATGCTCCGTGCCCTTGCCACAGCCGGACTGATTGGTAATATCGCCAAGCATTCCGCTTCTATCTCCGGTGCTGAGGCTGGTTGTCAGGCAGAGGTTGGTGTGGCATGTGCTATGGCTTCCGGAGCAGCCTGCCAGTTGTTTGGTGGTAGTCCGAAGCAGATAGAATATGCAGCCGAGATGGGTTTGGAGCATCACCTTGGATTGACCTGCGACCCAGTATGTGGACTTGTCCAGGTTCCATGTATCGAGCGTAATGCCTATGCTGCCGCTCGTGCAATGGACTGTAATATCTTTGCCTCGTTCACCGATGGTAGTCATCTTGTCAGCTACGATCGCATCCTTGAGGTGATGATGCAGACAGGTAAGGATCTCCCTTCCATCTATCGTGAAACCAGCGAAGGCGGTCTCGCCAAGGACTACCAGCAGATGGAGTAATGTTAGTTATTTGGCACAATTGGCTAAAGGAGAATAAAATAATATTTTTTCTTTATCAAGAATTAGAGAATTTGAGAATTTAATTTTTCT
>JAUNIK010000141.1 GCA_030523505.1 Prevotellaceae bacterium
TCTCTGCCCAGGCGCGCGCGCGGGCGCGCTCTGTCGAGAAATATATCGAGCCTATCGGTCTTGAGGCTACTCACTGGGCATTCCCTGGTTCGTTGAAATCAGGCGACCAGCAGAATGTGAACATCACACTCAAGAACAACGGTGCTGAGTTCAAACGCGAGGTTGCTCTCTATGCATCGAAGACCAATGACAAGGGTAACTCGGTTTGCCGCGCCCTTATCGGAGTCCTTGCCGGCGACACTGACGAGTTTACATTCTATTTCAGACCACAGGAAACTGGCACATACAACCTCTGGCTCACTCTCAATTCCGACAAGAACCAGGTTATCGGTCAGACAACCGTTGATATTGGCAATGTGGCAAAGAACAAGGCATCGCTCGCTGTGAGTGGTGTGAGCATGCAGGCTGGCGGCTATGGTAACTTCCTCAAGGGAACGATGACCGTAAAGAATAACGGTTCGCAGGATTTCGCCGGAATGGTTGATGTACAGTGGTGGCGAGACGGCAGAAACGGCTACTGGTATGGTGGTAGCAGCCAGAAACTCTACTATGAGATTCCTGCCGGCAGTACTGCTACAGCCGATTTCTTCTTCGACAACCTCCAGATTGGCGACACCTATCGTCTGCGTCAGGGTTACACCACACAGGATGGCGAACTGAGCAATGGTGGTATATGGGACGGCGATCAGTGGAATCTCAAAGCCGGTGCTCTCTCATGGTCGAAGAACGGTACTGTTTCGGGTGCTAATGTGACTTCTACCTATAAGGCTGTGGCAAGCGCTGCAGGTGTTTGGTTCTGCCAGGCTACTCCGAGCACAGTCACTGCTTCGTCCAACGCGAACGTAATCTACTGCTTCGACAACGGTGCAACCATTCCTTCGGGTCTCGAAGGCAAGAATGTAGTTGTTGGCAACGTGGCTGAACAGATTAACCTCACCGATGGTTCGGCTGCTTATTTCCCTCGTTCGTTCACAGCAAAGAATGCCGCCTTCACCTACACCGTCGAGAAGGCTTGCGACGGTCAGAAGGGTTGGGTAGCCCTCACTCTCCCATTCGCTCCTGAGTCGATAACAATCGATGGTGAGGAGGCTACATGGAAGCATGATGGCAATGATGGCAAGTTCTGGATAAAGAGATTCTATGAGGTGAACGATGCTGGTGAGGTGGAGTTCTGCAATGCAGAGTCACTTCGTGACGGTACTCCTTATCTCGTTGGTTTCCCTGCTGAGATGGTGGGCAAAAACGTTGTCATGACTGCTCGCGATGTGAAGTTCACCGACACATCGAACAGCAAGATGGTGGAGAGCACTCATGACTTCCAGCTCTACGGCACTACCTATATGCCACGCATAAATAATGTTTATGTAATGAACGAGGAGGGAACTGCATTTGTATTCAGCGAGTCAAACCGCTCAGGATTGGATGCTTTCCGCGACTATTTCACAACAGCCCTCGACCCTGCTCCTTCAGAGATTCCGTTGAAGTTTGCTGACGACACCAATGGCATCGAAAATGTGTCATCATCATCGCCATCGTCTATCTATGACCTCCAGGGCCGAAAGGTTTCTGGCACAGCGATGAAGGGCGTTTATATCATCAACGGCAAGAAAGTGATATTTTGAGTTAATTGATAAGTGACAATTGATAATTGATAAATATAATTATGAAGAATTTCAAGAAAACCATAGCAGTGTCTCTGCTTATTGCGGCATCGGGACTCAACTGCTCAGCTCAGGGCATCAGCAGTGAGATGCTCGCAAAGATTCAGGCTTCACAGGTACAGACTCCTGCCGACAAGGCTCTGTCGAATGCTATCGCAAACAACAACCTCGATGATCTGGCAAAGTCGGCTCACACCAAAGCTCCTATCGACAAGAGCTTCTCGGTAGAGACTCCAAAGCAGAATATCCACAACCAGCTTTCTTCTGGTCGTTGCTGGATGTTCTCTGGTCTCAACGTGCTCCGTTCTGACTTCGCTCATGCTCACGGCGACTCTATCGTTGTTGAGTTCTCCCACGACTACCTGTTCTTCTGGGATCAGCTGGAGAAGTCGAACCTCATGCTCCAGGGCGTTATCGACAACGCTTCAAAGAGCATCGAACATCCTGATGTGCAGTTCTTCTTCAAGGCTCCTATCAATGATGGTGGTACATTCTGCGGTGTTTCCGACCTTGCAGCGAAATATGGTCTTGCACCAATGTCGGCACAGCCTGAGACTTATTCTTCTGAGAACACCTCACGCATGAGCCGCCTCATCTCTTCAAAGCTCCGCGAGTTCGGTCTCGAACTGCGTAAGATGGTGGCTGACGGCAAGAAGGCGAAGGCTATCGAGGCTCGCAAGACTGAGATGCTTGGCACTATCTACCACATGCTTTCGCTCACTCTCGGCGAACCAGTGAAGGAGTTCAACTATGCTTTCCGCAACAAGAGTGGCAAGGTGGTAATCCCAGAGAAGACCTACACTCCACAGGAGTTCTATGCTTTCACCGTTGGTAAGGATCTCAACGGCACATTCATAATGGTAATGAACGATCCTCGCCGTCCTTTCCACAAGACATACGAGGTGGAGTACGACCGCCACACCTACGACGGTCATAACTGGAAATACCTGAACCTCCCTGCCGAGGAGATTGCCGAACTGGCTATCGCCCAGCTCAAGGACGGTCGTAAGATGTATTCAAGCTACGATGTAGGTAAGCAGTCTGACCGCAAGACTGGCATCGCTGATGTGAACACCTTCGACTACGGTTCATTGTTCTCTACTGAGTTCCCTATGAACAAGGCCGATCGTATCGCTACCTTCGATTCTGGTTCTACTCACGCCATGACTCTCACTGCTGTTGACCTCGATGCCAACGGCAAGCCTATCAAATGGAAGGTTGAGAACTCATGGGGTGCTGCCAGTGGTGCTGATGGTTGTATGATCATGACCAACAAGTGGTGGGAGGAGTATATGTTCCGCCTTGTTGTCGATAAGAAATATGCTTCGGAAACTCTCCTCAAGGAGTTCGATCAGAAGCCTACAATGCTCACTTACGATGATCCTCTCTTCGGCGAGGATGATTAAACACCGTGCCTAGAGTTTCCTCTCTGGGTGCAACAATCAATGGATATGAAAAAATATGCTATGTTATTGTTGGCAGCGCTCAGCATTGGCCAGATGCATGCTGCCGACACACTGAGAGTGGAGCGTGCACGCTTCGCTGGTCCTTTTGTCGTGCACAAGCCTATCGTCCTCGACTCGATGACACTCGACAAGAAGAAGTACAGTCCTGACAATATCCTCGACACACAGATGTCGTTCGAGGGTGTGAAGAAAGCCGCAGAGACTACCCTCGCCGACCAGAGCGTGGAGAAGGGTGCTCTCCATCTTGCTGCTTTCCAGTTTGTCACTTCTTCCTACGGAAAGGTCGATGTGAAGATCGAAGGTGCCGACAAGAACAAGGTATATATCGGTGGCAATGAGGGTGGTTCGGCTACTCTCACTCCTGGACAATATGATGTCGTAGTGAAATTCGTGGGCGACAGCATTGCTCCAAAAATTTCGGTCATCAGCGACAAGAGCGATGTTCTCTCATTCAACAAACTGGGAGAGAAGCGTGCCTTCAACCTCGACGACAATATGGAGATGAAATACTACCGTAGTATCTCGCTCTCTCCTTCGGGCAAATACCTTGTATCGCAGTATTCGCATTTCAACAACCAAGGTCAGACCATCTGGGAGTCGAAAATCACCGAGATGGCCACTGGTCGTGTGCTTGCCAAGGGAATGCAGAGCTACACTTGGATGCCTAACGAGGATAAATATTATAATGTGGTTGACCAGAACGGACATAAGAATCTCATCGTCACCGACCCAGCAACTGGAAAGCAAGAGACTATCGCTCGCGACCTGCCTACCGACGGTGTGACATTCGCTCCCAACGGTGAATACCTTATTTATTATATCCCTAACGAGGGACCACAGAAGCAGGATGGTGTGTTCGAGGTTTATACTCCCGACGACCGTCAGCCTGGCTATCGTTCACGCTATTCGCTTGGCAAATACAACATCCAGAGTGGTATCTCTGAGCAGATTACATACGGCAGCAAGAGTACCTATCTGATGGATATCTCCGACGATAGCAAGTATATCCTGTTCTCGGTGAGCAGCGATTCTATCACTGCACGTCCTTCGGAACTGACAAGTGCTTATCGTCTCAACATCGAGACAATGGTGGCTGAACAGCTCATCAGCAAAGAGGGATTCATGGCAGATGCAAAGTTCTTCCCTGGTTCTTCAGAGCGCATTCTCGTTAAGGGTACTCCGGAGGCTTTCGGTGGTATCGGTCGCAACCTGCCTGCTGATATGACTCCATCGATGTACGACTATCAGTTGTTCGAGATGAACGCTGTAAGCAAGGAGGTTACCCCACTGACAAAGGATTTCGACCCAAGCATCGAGAATATATATGTTTCGAAGGTTGACGGAATGGTGTATTTCACTGCCGAGAACAAAGACTGTGTCACTCTCCATCGTCTTGATCCAAAGACTTTGGCTATCACCCAGATTGCAACTCCTCTCGACCTTGTGAACAGTGTCACTATCGCCGACAATGCTCCTCTGATGGTGTTCTACGGCAACAGTGCCTGCACTCCTGACCGTATGTATCGTATGCCTATCACCGGCAAGAAGCAGACAGCGACTCTCATCGAAGATCTCAACGCTGAGCGTATGGCTGAAATCCAGTTGGGCACTTGCGAGGGCTATTCTTTCAAGAGTTCACGTGGTTATGACATCACTGGTTTCTATTATCTGCCTGCCAATATGGACAAGTCGAAGAAATATCCAGTCATCGTCGATTACTATGGTGGTTGCTCTCCTACATCACGCCGCTTTGGTGGTGGTTCGCACTACCCTGCTCATTACTGGAACGCACTGGGCTACGTAGTACTCATCGTCAATCCGAGTGGTGCTGCCGGCTTCGGTCAGGAGTGGGCTGCACGCCATGTGAACACTGCTGGCGAGGGTGTGGCTGAGGATATCATCGAGGCAACAGAGTGGTTTGCCGACAACAATGCCTTCATCAACAAGGACAAGATTGGTTGTGTGAGTGCTTCCTACGGTGGTTTCATGACTCAGACACTGCTTTCCAAGACCGACCTCTATGCTTGCGGTATCTCTCATGCCGGAATCTCGAGCCACACATCTTACTGGGGTGAGGGCTACTGGGGACACTCGTATTCAGAGGTGTCGATGGCAAACAGCTACCCTTGGACTCGCAAGGATCTCTATGTTGATCGCTCGCCTATCTACAATGCCGATAAGATTCACAAGCCAATCCTCTTCACTCACGGCACTGCCGACACTAATGTGCCTATCGGCGAGAGTATCCAGATGTACACAGCAATGAAGATTCTCGGTGTTCCTACAGCCTTCGTGATGGTTGAGGGCGAGAACCACGGCATCATGGATTACTCAAAGCGCAAGAAGTGGATAAACACTATGATGGCATGGTTCCAGCGCTGGTTGCAGGACGATGACACATGGTGGAACGGTATGTATCCTACCGTTGAATAATAACTCTAAATGCACTAATTATGACACAGAATACCGCGCCTAAACTCACTAACAGGCGCTACCTCGTGCCGTTCATTCTTATAACGACACTCTTCTTCCTCTGGGGATTTGCGCGTACCATCCTCGACTTGCTCAACAAGCATTTCCAGGATTCGCTGCACATCTCCATAACACAGTCGGCGCTCATCCAGGTCACCACCTACATGGCGTATTTCCTCATGGCGGTGCCTGCCGGCACATTCATCACTCGCTATGGCTATCGTCGTGGAGTGGTGTTCGGACTGGTGCTGTTCGGTCTCGGAGCACTGATGTTCATCCCTGGAGCTGCCATCAACACATTCATCGCATTCCTCATCCCGCTGTTCATCATCGGTTGTGGACTGACATTCCTTGAAACAGCAGCCAACCCGTATTCCACAGAATTAGGACCGAAAGAGACTGCCACATCGCGTCTCAACCTGTCGCAGACATTCAATGGATTAGGATGTGCCATCGCTCCAGCTCTCATCGGTGGCTATCTCTTCAATGGTGGCGACATCACCACTCCATATATCATCATGGGTGGCGTGGTGCTGGCTATCGCAGTGATATTCTCACAGGTGAAATTGCCGGAGATAAACCACCATAGTTCTGCGGACAAGACAACAAAAATCAAAGGTAACCGCTGGAGCCTGCTCTGGAAGCACAAACTGTTTATCTTCGGTCTTGTGGCACTGCTGTTCTACGAGATTGCGGAGATCAGTATCAACTCTTACTTCATCAACTTCACCACAATGGATCATGTTGTCGATGGTGAGGTAATCCACGGTCTTATGGATCCTGTCACAGCATCGGTATGGCTCTCGGGAGCTTTGTTCCTGTTCATGGGCGGTCGATTCTTAGGCAGTATCATCATGGCATTCGTGAAAGCTGAGATTGTGCTCTGTGGCTGTGCACTGCTCTGTGCGGGATGCATGGGATTGATATTCCTGGACCCTGGCAAGATGGCTATCTATGCTCTCATGGCAAACTATCTGTTTGAGGCAATCATGTTCCCAACAATCTTCTCGCTTGCTCTGCGAGGCTTGGGCGATCTCACAAAGACTGCCTCTTCAGTACTGATGATGACTCCTGTAGGTGGATGTTTCTTCCTCCTCACTGGTTATATCGCCGATGCTCACATGCTGCTTCCATTTGCAGTGCCATTCATCGGATATATCGTCATCCTCGTATTTGCCTACACGCTGATATGCCGCAAGGGTGTGGCGAATCAAATATAAGCCCCCTCCCATCCTCCCCGAGGGGAGGGGCTTTAAATGCCTCGTCATCGTTTGCATATCCTCTTGCGTCCTCTCAAATCCTCTTTATAAAAAATTCTGGAAAATTTGGCAATTTCGGCAATTTGCA
>JAUNIK010000142.1 GCA_030523505.1 Prevotellaceae bacterium
GAAGTAAGGGCATTGATGATGGGGAACAAGGTTACTCTCCCAACAATAATCCTTGTCGGCTATGGCAAGATGGGACGGCTCATTTTCCGTGAGTTGCAGAAAGTCGTTAACTTCGACCGATGCTACATCTGCGATCCCGCCTTCCCAGACACCTGTCGCCAAGACGGCAAGATTATCTACATCAATTCCCTAAACACCCTCACGCCGTCGTCATCGCTTTCGTCTTCGTTTTCGTCTCCTCCCCCTTCGGGGGCCGGGGGGGCTTCCGCCTTCATCGCTTCAACAGCCCACACTCATCATTCCGTACTGCGCAGTCTCATTGCCCTTGGAGTGAAGAATATCTTTGTGGAGAAACCTGCTGTCATGACTGTCGAGGAGTACGATGACATCATGTCCATAGCCGCCGACTGCCGTATCTGTACTGGTTATATCCTCCGTCATTCCGAATGTGTGCAGCGCATCCCTTCCATCATTGAAGAACAGGTAGCACAGGGATTCTGCCCGCATTACTGCACAGTGGAGTATTCAAAGTACCTCCCTGTTGATGCCGAACCGCGAGCACAGCATGATATTGGCGTATTTGAAGAACTGCCACATGTGTGGGATCTTATCTTCAACTATATCCAGCGTACTCCACTGGACTATTTCCGCGAGACTTACGCTAAATTCTTTGCCGATCCGCATAAGGCAGACCGCTGCATCGAGGCTGTCCTTGAATACGAAGGCAGTGTGGCAGGTCATCCCGTAACTGTTGCTCTTCATTCGTCGTTCCGTTCACCTCAGCGTCACCGCCAGTTCCATTTCCACTTCATGAAGACCACCGATAGTGGAGCAGAGCACCGTCAGTTGCTCATTGACCTTGACCGACCAGACAACACCGACGGCTTGCAACTCATGCAAGGCGAAGAGATTATCTGTTCTGAAACATACAAGTCGTTGGCAAAACTCAGCAATGAACTGTCTGCCGCCGCCCGTTATTTCCTCACAGGCGACACAGGTCACCTCGCCCTATTCAAAGACGAGCTGACACTCATACACCTCCTGAAACGATAAAGAGGTAGTTCTGAAAGCGAGCCTTAAGAAACAGCCAAAGGCTCGGGAAGAGAGCGTGCTTTACTTACTTCTTCTTATCTGGATGTCGTAAACAATGCAAGTGAGGAAGAAATATACGACAGTCTGAATCCATAGTGCTTTTATTTCTGCAGCACAGTCTGCAAGGGTACCGCCCATACTGCTGACCGTAAGGAATCCCTTGACGCCGAAGGTGGATGGGAATATCCATGATACACCTTGCCAGAAGGCAGGGATATTACTCTTTGGCCAAGATATACCTGTGAGGAAGAGCAATATCAATGAAGTGAACACAACAATGAGTATTACATTCTCTCTATAACGGATAAGGCATGAGACGGTCATGCCGAAGAAGATACATGAAAGTACAAATGGCGTGAGCAATCCTAATAGTTCCCTTCCCCCAGCGAGAGTTGTGAAAGAGAATATCTTCGGTACTACGAGCACAAGATATGCCGTGATGACAGCATAGAGCATGGCATAGCACAACGCCTTTCCTGCAACGATACGGAGCAGTCCGTTGTGATGGCGGCTAATTGGCACGAGTGAGGCATGACGGTTACGCTCACGGGATGTGCCGGCTGCGAGTCCGATGCCGAGAAGGAGTGTCTGCTGGATAATTACGATAAGCACTCCAGGGAGCACAGCATTGCCGTAGCCTCCAGTAGCATTGAATATCTGCACCTCCTCAATGTCAAGAGGATGAGTCGTCACCTCATCATCGCGGTTGGTATAGCCAGGCTTGCGCTGCATCTGAATCTTCGAACCTAACCGCTGCGACACATTGGTGGTAGTCTGTAGGATGGCTTTGTAGGTGAGCATCAGACTCATATCGCAATAGACGCTTACATTCGCCTGTTCGCCACGAGCAATAGACGAGGCATAGTTGGTAGGGAAGAAGAGCACACCGTGGACTATCTGCCTACCGACAAGTTCCTTTGCTTCATCAAGACTGTTGCAATAGTAGGCCACCTTCACATCTGCCGAGGCATCGCACATACGGATAAACTCCCGGCTGTCGTGTGAGTGGCTTTGGTCAACAATGGCTACAGGAACCTCGTGTACCACTTCGTTGTTGTATATCCAAGCGTAGAGAAGAGGGTAGAGGAGCGGTACGATTATGAAGAATATAAGCACACCTTCGTCTTTGACGGTCATCTTCATCTCGTCGCCCCAGATGGTTGCCATGTCGCGCACAGCCTCCAACACTCTGTTAATAATATTTGTTTTCAATTTTCTTTCCTTTTAACGAGAATAATTATTCACTAATCATTCCTCCATCTCCCTCTCCTTCGGGGAGGGTCGGGGTGGGGCTTTCTTATGGGATGTATTTATATTCCAGCATGGCGCGGCGTATGTTGCGCAGCACCAGGAACGGCAGGAAGAGGAACATCGACATTGCCAGCCAATAAATCCATGCATAGTCGATAGGGTAGGCGTTGAAGATGTTGATTTTGTATATCATGTAATAATGACGCAGTGGGAAAAGCCATGCAGCTCCTTGTATGAACGGATGCATGGCAAATACCGGATAAGTGGCACCCGACAGACTGAAACTTACCATAGCCCAAAGCGAGCAAACCGACATTGACATTCTCAGGGAAGGCATTATGCCAAAAGCAAAGATGCCGAAACATTGTGCCGAGAGTACGGCGAGGGTCCCGAGGCCAATGATCGGTATGACGCCACCTGGATGTGGAAAACCGAGAACATGATAGATGTAGAACTCAAACCCTAGGAATATGCAGAGGTAAACGAGTGTCTGCGGAATCATCTTTCCTAATAAGGCAATGACGGGATTGTTGCCTGCAAGGTAGAACCACTCGTGGGCCCTGCCGAACTTCAATTCTATACCGATGGAATATGGTGTGATAAGGAAGATGAACAACATGAGCAGTCCAGGAACCATCGTTGTAGAGAGATACACATTATAGTTTGCCCATGGGTTGCCAATCATGTGCAAGTCGATGGCTACTGGCTGGAGGAATGCTTTTATCTCGCGGTTTGTCTTGCCTATTGCCGACAGTTTTGCAGAACCGACACCAGCACTGCCGAGTGTTACCACAGTCTTGAGGTCTCGGAAGGTAGTGCTTCCCGCCAGCATCACGGTTCCGTTGTAATAGAACGATACCTTTGGCTGTGTACCGTTCATCATTCCCTCTGTTGTGCCTTTCGGAAAGAGCAGAAACGCGTAAATCTCTCCACGCTGTACAGCCTCGCGCGCCTCGTTCATATTGGTATAGTGGCCTACCACACGCGATGTCTGGAAACTATCAAGCATACGAGTGAGTTTGCGTGTCGTCGAGGTATTGTCCTGATCGACGATGCCCACAGGTAGTTCCGTCGGTTGTCCGCTGTCCATCAGTGTGGTGAAAAATACGACCACGAAGATAGGCAGCAACACCATACAGAAAAGAAAGATAGGGTTGCTGAACATTATGCGGCACTCACGCCCCGCAATACGAAATATCCGTCTTATTGCTTGCATTATTTCTTAACGAGAGTCATTCCTGGACGCAGACCTTCGAATGGTGCTGTAGGCTTTGCCTTTACCTCGAAAGTCTTCAGATCGTACTGCCCATTGGTTTTCGTTGCTTTCCACGCAGCGTATGAGCCCTGGTCCTTTACATTGGTCACCTTCAACTCTATTTCCTTCTGGAATGCAGGCAGGAATGCTTTGAAAGTGTCGCCAACCTTCATTCCTTCGAGTTGGTCTTCACGGATATTGAAAGTGCCCCACACATCGTCCATAATAGAGATGTTCATGATAGGTGATCCCAGTCCAACGAGTTCGCCCTCTTTAGGGAATATCTCACTTACTTCACCATCTACAGCAGCCACCTGAACAGTTTCGCGAATCATCGAAGTAATCAGTTCTACAGCACCTGCGGCAGCCTCTGCCTGCTTTTTTGCAGCAAGTTTCTCCTGCGAACGCAGACCGTTCTTTGCCATTTCATACTGGCTTTTTGCAGCATTTACCTGTGCTTCGGTTGCCTTGAATGCAGCCATAGCCTCGTCGCGCTTCTGTGCAGACACCACGCCTTCATCAAACAGACGCTGCACACGCTCATAGGTTGCTTTTGCCACATCGGCGGCTGCCTTAGCAGCCTGATACATCTGGTAAGCCGACTGGATTGTCTCCTGACGTGCACCGCTTGCTGCAAGACTGCTCATAGCGTCGGCTGCGCTCTCTGTGGCCTCTGCTACTTTCTGCTGGGCGTTAGCCTCTGGCACTTCGAGGATGACGAGTGTGTCGCCAGCATGAACGAAGTCGCCTTCCTTGACGCGAATCTCAAGAACACGACCAGGGAGTTTGCTCGACACACGGAACTTCTCTACTTCTATTTGACCTTGTATTGTCGGTTCATCGTTACCGATGGTGAACATTCCGATAATACCTGCTATTACTACTGCTGCTATCAAACCTAAAACGGCCAGCAGGATGTTGTTATGTTGTTTCTTGTCTGACATAATGACAATATAAGATTTTGAGATTTGTTGATTTGTGATTTATTTTAGGTACCTAGGTCCCTCACTTTTCTAGTTCCTCCCTTTTGGGGAGGTTAGGAGGGGCTTTAGAGGATTCCTAATGCTTTCTTCAGACTCAACTGTGAGAGGATGACGTCTATCTCCGCATCGATTTTCTGGGTGTGGGCTGCCTGCCATGCTGTCTGTGCTGCCATCACCTCGGTTGATTCCATCACGCCCTCACGGAAACCTACATTGGCACAACGTAGGTTCTCCTCGGCATTTGAAAGATTCTTGATTGAGGTACTGAGCAACTTCTGTGCCTCGCTCACCTTAAAGCGGCATTGTGCCACCTGAAGATTGATTTTCTCCTGAGCATCGGTGAGTTCGAGATTTGCTATCGCTGTTGCAGCCTTGCTCGCACGAACCTTGTACATACCTTCACCCCAGTTCCAGACAGGCACCTGAACAGCCACACCTACATTCCAAACTCCAGCGAACTTATTCTGGAATCCGTTGAACACATTCGGGTTGGATATGAGGTAACCGCCTGTCAATGCCACATGAGGCAGATAAGCCGCACGTATGAGGTTTGTTGACTGGCGTGAGAGTTCCACTGCATTTTTCAACAGTTTCAGTTCGGTACGGTTCTCCATAGCCGAATTGTCGCTCATCGCCATACTGTTGTCAATGACATTAAGCGAAGTGTTGTCCTCGTCGGCAAGCGTAATAGGGGAGTCGATAGGCAGGCCGCACAGTTGGCATAGGAGCATCTTGGCAAGGGTCAAACCGTTGTCAACCTTTGTCAAAGCCATATCAGCCTCGTTCACCTTCACATCAACCTTCAACCCGTCAGCACGTGTAGCAAAGCCCTCCTGAATGAGTTTTTTCACATCATCATCGAGCTTTACAACAAGGTCGCGATAACTCTCAGCGAGTCTCTTCTTCTGCTTGAGTGAGACAACAAGCCAATAGGTTTCGTTCACACTGTAGATAGTGTTATCAACTTTGCTTTGAGTGTCAGTAGCAGCCATTTCCTCGGCAATGTCAGCCATCTTGTTGGCAGCTACGATAGCTCCACCCATAAACACCGGCTGGCGCACCATCACCGAACCAGCCCAGATGTTGTGCGTGTCGGTCTTGAACGCATCATTGATGCCCTGTCCGAGTTGGTTGCCCGCCTCAGCCAGAGGAGTTCCAATGGTATTCATGATAGTACCCAAATCCTGTGCTATCTGTGGAGATATAAGTCCCGCTTGAGCAAGACCGGTCAACGCCTGATTCATGCTTGATGACAACCCACCCATTGCTGTTGTACCAAGGTTAGAGAAAGCCGTCTTCTGGTCGTTGTTGAGGATTGACACTTCCTTACTCATATACTCATATCCTCCCAAGGCATCTACCTTAGGAAGATATTGCGTGCGTACTGCTTTACGGGCGTTTGCAGCCACCTCCTGTTTCAGTTTGGCTGCATTCAATTGCTTGTTGTTGCGCAAAGCCATGGCGCAGCAACTGTCGAGTGACAGAGTCTGACCTGCCGAAGGCAATGCCAATAAAGCAAAAACAAAAAACAAAAGTAGTTTGCGCATATTTTTAGAAGTACCAACCGACATAATCGGCTGGTACGATATATGTTGTTTTACTTCAGATTTACGGTTCTTGAACCAATCATATTGCCATCAGCAAAGATGCTGATCTGGTAGTTGCCAGCCTCAAGTGCCTGGTTTACCTCCCAGTACATAGTGATAGGAGTCTCCTTACCACCGTATTCCACACTACGCTTTGCAGTGCACTGGAGGTTGCGGTTTTCATAAGAGAACGAACCTGCACCACCGAGCAACTGACCGGCAGGCGAAAGGATGCGAGCATAGACGGTCTTGTTTCCGCTCACTGCGGTGACATTCTTTGCGAGTGCAAAGTTGAGTTGGAGTTTCTTACACTTAGATACTTTGTTGGTTGACTTATCCTTCTTATCAAGCATCGACAGATTGATACCTACAGCATCGAGTTGTGCAGCGATAGCCACCTTCTCCGAGAGTGTTGCCTTCTCTGAATTTAGACCCTCAATCTGGCGGTTAGCCTCCTCGTACTGAGCCTTCACCTGTGTGTTCTCTGCCACGAGACTCTGGTTGAGACGGTTGAGTGAGTCAATCTCAATGACATAACTGCGAATTACGGCACGGCAAGTTGCGAGCTCTTTTTTCAGACGTGCAATCTCACGGGCGTTGCTGCTCTTCACCTCCTTCAATTCCTTGAGAAGTTGCTCGGTCTTGAGCTGCTCATTGGTGAGTTGGGCAATGAGCGAGTCGTTGGTAATCTGTGCGCGCATCTCGCTGTACTGCTCAGCAAACTGCTGATATTCATTCTCCATTTCCTGCTTGTCCATCTCAG
>JAUNIK010000143.1 GCA_030523505.1 Prevotellaceae bacterium
CGACTCGGCATTCGCTTTCTTTGCCTGAGGCTTTCTGCCCTGTGGCTTCTTGCCTTTGCTGGATTTCTTCTTACCACCAGAGCGCTTGCGACCCTTACCTGATTTCATCGGGCGACCGGCGGTAGCATAATCCGGACCGGCAATCATGCCCTCAGGCATTTCGTTCTTCTTGATTTCATATTCAAGGAAACGCTCAATGAGTTTGAAGTAGTAGATGTCGTCCTCGTTTACAAATGTGATGGCAACACCATCACGCTCTGCTCTTGCTGTACGACCTATACGATGAACATAGTCCTCCACATCGTGAGGCACATCATAATTGATTACAGTCGCGATATCATCGATGTCGATGCCTCGCGCAACAATGTCGGTAGCCACAAGAACATCAATCTGCCCGCTCTTGAACTTATACATTATCTCATCGCGCTCAGCCTGACTGAGGTCGGAGTGCATCTCACCACTGTTGATCTTCATTCTTACCAGTGCACGCGAAATCTCCTTCACCTTCTGCTTCTTTCCGCAGAACACGATGACACGCTTCAACTGGTCAGACTTGAACATGTGACGGATGATATCCAGTTTCTGTGGTTCGTAGCATACATAAGCACTCTGCTGGATTTTCTCTGCAGGTTTGCTCACTGCCAACTTCACCAATACAGGCTTTTTTAGCAATGTCTTTGCCAGTTCCTCAATTTTCGGAGGCATTGTAGCTGAGAACATGATTGTCTGGCAATCAGCAGGCAAAGCCTTCGCTATTGAGAGGATATCCTCTGAGAATCCCATATCGAGCATTCTGTCAGCCTCGTCGAGAATGAAGAAAGAGGTGCGCGAGAGATCGAGGTTGCCAATCTGCATGTGACTTATCAGTCGTCCCGGAGTGGCAATAACCACATCAGCACCTGCACGCAAGGCTTTTACCTCCTGGTCGAAACGGTTACCATCGTTACCTCCGTAAACTGATATGGAACTCACTGTAGGCAGATAATAGCCGAAGCCCTGCATAGCCTGATCAATCTGCTGTGCCAACTCGCGTGTCGGTGACATCACGACACAGTTGATGGCATCCTCAGGGAAACCACCATCGTCGAGCAATGACAATACCGGCAACAGATAGGCGGCAGTCTTGCCCGTACCAGTCTGTGCAACACCGATGATATCGTTGCGCTCAAGGATTTTTGGGATGCATGCCTCTTGGATAGGGGTGCACTCATCAAAGTGCATATCCCAGAGGGCATCGAGTATGTTGTCGCTTAAATCTAATTCGTCGAAATACATATTATATAAAATAGGTGGAAATTAGTTAGGTGCCTGTCGATAGCAGAAATATGCTACGAAGGCAAAGAGGATGTTAGGCAACCATGCTGCGAGCATAGGAGGCCAACCAGCATTGATAGCAAAGGTTGATGAGATGGTCTGCAACATGATATATGTGAAACTCAGTGCCAGGCCAATACCAAGGTACATACCCATTCCGCCCTTGCGTTTACGCGAAGACAATGAAACACCGATGATAGTCAGGATGAACGAAGCGAACGATGCCGCTATTCGTTTGTGGTACTCCACCTTATATCGCACCACGTTTCCACTACCACGGTTTATCTGTTTGCCGATATACGCCTTCAACTCAGGGTTGGTGAATGTCTCCTGCTGACCCTTTGAATATACCAAATCGGCAGGTTCAATCTGTATCAGTGTGTCGAGACGTGCACCGCTCGTAATCTTCTCCTTGTAGCCACGGAGGTTGCGTATCTTCCATGCAGAAGCCGTCCAGTGGTATTTTGAATCGGAGATAGTGTCGTATTGTATCGTCTGGGCAGTCATGTGACTCACAAGTTTCTTGTTCTCGAACTTATCAAGAGAGAATCCGTAGCCCTGCTTCGAACGGTTGTCATAGTGCTGGATATATGCAATGACGCCCTCCTCAACCTGCAACTGAACATTATCAGCCGCGGTGTTCTTCTTTTTGTTCTTGTACATCGTCTCAAAGTTCTGTAACACAATGGTTCCGTGAGGGATGACATAAGCGGCGAGATAGAACGACAATACTGATATCAGCACGCAGGAAATCATATATGGTCGCAACAAACGTTTGAACGAAACACCAGCCGCAAGCATTGCAATGATCTCAGAGTTGCCTGCCAGTTTTGAGGTGAAGAAGATTACCGCGATGAATACAAACAGCGGTGAAAACAGGTTGGCGAAGTAAGGAATGAAGTTGGCATAATAGTCGAAGACGATAGCCTTGAGCGGAGCATGATATTGAGTGAACTTGGCAAGATGCTCATTCACATCGAACACCACTGCGATGGATATGATGAGGATGATTGAGAAGAAGTAGGTGCCGATAAACTTCTTGATGATATACCAGTCGAGAATACTGATATATCGCAGAGGGTTTGCACGGCGCACCCACCCGAAATGTTTTTTCAGGAAAGCCTTCACCGGATCAAGTCTTTTGTTCAGGCTTGACCAGCGACGTCTCATCTTTATTGCCAGTTCCTTGCTTTTACGATTCATTGTCAGACTCTCTTTCCGAGGTTTTCTATTACACCACGCTTCCACTGAGTGAAATCGCCCTTGACGATATGCTCGCGAGCATCTGTGACAAGACGGAGATAGAATGCGAGGTTATGGATTGATGCAATCTGCATAGCCAGCAGCTCCTGCGCCTTGAACAGATGATGGAGATATGCTTTTGTATGGATACGATCTATCTCACAACCGTCAGGATCGATAGGCGAGAAGTCGTTCTCCCATTTCTTGTTGCGCATATTCATAGTGCCGTTGTAGGTGAACAGCTGGGCGTTGCGACCGTTTCGGGTAGGCATCACACAGTCGAACATGTCGACACCACGCTCAATGCCTTCAAGGATGTTCTGCGGAGTGCCCACACCCATCAGGTAGCGAGGCTTTTCCTTAGGAAGGATTTCGTTCACCACCTCAATCATCTCGTACATCACCTCCGTAGGTTCACCCACTGCCAATCCACCGATGGCATTACCATCGGCACCGAGGTCAGCAACATGCTTTGCTGCCTCGCGACGCAGTTCCGGATATTTACAACCCTGAACGATAGGGAAGAGGCTCTGGTTGTAACCATAGAGCGGCTCTGTCTCGTGGAAGCGCTTCCAGCAACGCTCCAACCAACGCTGTGTCAGTCCGAGACTCTTCTTTGCATATTCATAGTCGCTCTCGCCAGGAGGGCACTCATCGAATGCCATCATGATGTCGGCACCGATGACACGCTCTGTATCCATCACATTCTCTGGAGTGAATATGTGCTTGCTTCCATCGATATGTGAACGGAACTCGCAGCCTTCTTCGCGTAACTTGCGGATGCCTGTCAGCGAGAACACCTGAAAGCCACCAGAGTCGGTCAGGATGGGGCGATCCCAGGTATTGAACTTATGCAGACCACCAGCAAGGCGAAGAGTCTCCAATCCCGGACGAAGATACAGGTGGTAGGTGTTGCCAAGGATAATCTGGGCCTTCACCTGATCGCGCAACTCTTGAAAATGCACGCCCTTCACAGCACCGCAGGTACCTACTGGCATGAATATCGGAGTCTTTATCTGTCCGTGGTCGGTGGTGATAACACCGGCGCGAGCCTCGCTGTATGGATCGGTATGTTGTAATTCAAATGTCATTGTTGTAGTTCGTATAATGCGATTAGTCTTTCTTCTCGTCCTCAAGAGTGAACTCCACAGCGTCAGCCACCTTCTTGTCGGTAAGTGCAAAGTTCCATACATCGAGCACATTCTCTACATAATGGAACTGCACGCCCTTGAGGTAAATCTCAGGAATCTCCTCGATATCCTTGCGATTGTCCTTGCAGAGCATGATGTCGGTAATGCCGGCACGCTTTGCTGCGAGAATCTTTTCCTTGATACCACCAACAGGCAGAACCTTTCCACGGAGTGTGATCTCACCCGTCATTGCCACATTCTTGCGAACCTGACGCTGTGTCAAGGCTGAAGCGATGGAAGTGGCGATGGTGATACCAGCCGAAGGACCGTCCTTTGGTGTGGCACCCTCTGGAACATGGATGTGGATGTTGTACTGATCGAAGATACGATAGTCAACACCGAGCACATCGATATGTGCTTTGATATATTCCAATGCTATGACTGCGCTCTCCTTCATCACATCACCAAGATTACCCGTCAGTGTGAGTTTGCCAGGCTTACCCTTGCTCAATGAAGTCTCGATGAAGAGAATCTCTCCACCGACACTTGTCCATGCAAGACCGGTAACAACACCAGCATATTCGTTGCCCTGATAGATATCGCGATAGAATGGGGCTTTGCCGAGCAGAGTCTCAATCTCTGTTGGGGTGATCTTCGTTGTAGCGATGCTTCCCTCACTTGCAATCTTGTATGCTATCTTACGCATACACTTGCCAATCTGCTTCTCCAGCTGACGAACGCCGCTCTCGCGTGTATAACGCTCGATGATGGTTTCAAGTGCCGGCTTTGTGAATGATATCTTGAAGTTGGAATGGTCGATACCATTGTTCTCAATCTCGCGTGGAACGAGGTGACGTTTTGCGATCTCTACCTTCTCCTCTGTGATATAACCACTAACCTCGATAATCTCCATACGGTCGAGCAATGGGCGAGGGATGCCTCCGAGGTCGTTGGCTGTAGCGATGAAGAGAACATTCGAGAGATCGTAGTCGATATCGAGATAGTTGTCGTGGAAAGCATTGTTCTGCTCAGGATCCAGCACTTCGAGCAATGCCGACGATGGATCACCGTGGAGAGTGTTCTGAGCCACCTTGTCAATCTCATCGAGAATGAACACTGGATTCGATGAACCTGCCTTTTGGATGCTCTTGATGATGCGTCCAGGCATAGCACCAACATAGGTACGGCGATGACCGCGAATCTCGCTCTCGTCGTGAACACCACCTAATGAAACGCGCACATAATTGCGCTTCAAGGCTGTAGCGATGCTTCGTCCGAGTGATGTCTTACCCACTCCCGGAGGACCATAGAGGCAGAGAATAGGCGCTTTGAGGTCAGAACGCAACTTCAAAACAGAGATATACTCCAGAATACGCTCCTTGACCTTCTCCATGCCGTAGTGGTCCTTGTCTAAGACCTTCTTTGCACGCTGCAGACTCAAATCGTCCTTGGTCATTTCGTTCCAAGGAAGATTGATCATCTGGTTGAGATAGTTCAACTGTATTGCGTATTCAGGACTCTGTGGGTTGTACATCTCCAACTTGTCGAGTTCCTTGAAGAAAAGCTTCTGAGTCTCGAAACTCCAGTTCTTATTGCGGCCCTTTTCTGCCAGTTCGCGCTGTTCAGGCGAACCTTCACCATTTCCGAGTTCCTGCTTGATGTTCTTTATCTGCTGCTGGAGGAAATATTCACGCTGCTGTTCGTCGAGATCCTCGCGTGTTTTGTTGCGAATCTCATGGCGGAGTTCCATGAACTGTATATCGCGGTTGAGACGTCTGAGCAGAGTCATCACGCGATCCATCATATTGTCTATCTTCAATAGTTCGATTTTCTCAGGAACAGCGAAGAATGCGTTTGCACATACGAAATTCACGAGCATGGTGTCGTTCTTGATGTTCTTTATCGCGAACTCCGACTCGTTAGGCATTTCGTCGCTCTTGTGTATATATTCCGAAACTACATCGCGCAAGTCAGCAACAGCAATACCAAACTGCTCCTTTTCTTCAGGAGTAGATGGCATGATTTCAATATCGCTCTGTACTGTACCCTCGTAGAATGGCACTGCATGAGTCATCGATTCGCGGCGACATCTTCCCAAGCCCTGGAAAATAGCAGTCACATTATCGCTGTCAGGCATGTCGATGGTACGCACTAAACGTGCGAGTACACCCCATTCATAGATGTCGCGTGCACGTGGCACCTCATCGTTTTCGTCTTTCTGGCAAAAGATAGCAATGACCGTCTCAGGAGCTTTCCTCAGTTCGTCGATGAGACGCAAGCTCTGCTGACGACCAATAAGTAACGGTGTCACCACACCTGGGAACACGACCATATTGCGAGTGACAAGAAGCGGCATCTTTCCGTCCTTGCCCTCACAGAACAATGTGCTGATATCGCCTTCTACATCGGCAATCATCTGTATTGATGTGTTATTCTTCTTCATTTTCTTGTCTTTGTTTGCTTTGCAATATTTGCATTTGAATTACAAAATTACGAAAAATCTGCGAGATACGGGACGCATCAATAACAATATTTGCAAATATTAAGGAGTTAAGGAAATAAATCAAGCGGTTTGTGCGTTATATATCCAGTTATGTGTGAAATATTTCGTTTTAAACAGTTTGATATACGGCAAGACCTTTGTGCAATGAAGGTCGGAACCGATGGTGTACTCCTTGGAGCATGGGCAAGAGGAGGCAAGAGAGTGTTGGACATAGGTTGTGGTACAGGCATCATATCCCTGATGCTTGCTCAGCGCTATCCGGAAGCAAATATTACGGCCATTGACATTGTCGATGACTGTTGTCGCCAGACACGCCAGAATGCCGACAATTCTCCTTGGGGAGAGCGAATCTCAACGGTCAATAAATCCCTGCAGGACTTCGTTGCAGAGAATGAAGGCAAGTTGCAGTTTGATGCTATAGTGAGTAATCCGCCGTTCTTTGTTGATTCAATGAAAAATCCTGACTCATTCCGTACCTTGGCACGCCATACGGATTCTCTTCCTTTCAGTTCGCTGGCACGAGGCGTTAGCAAACTGCTCACCAATGATGGCGTGTTCTCTGTGATGCTCACGGAGGAATGCTATAAGCAATTCACCGAAGAAGCGTGGTTTTCAGGACTTTATCTTATGGAGGACTTGCTCTTAAAACCAAAGGCAACGAAGCCTGTGAAGCGCCATTTAATGCTATTCGGAAAGGACCGTAATGCAGTGCCGGTAATCGATACAAAGATTCTCCAG
>JAUNIK010000144.1 GCA_030523505.1 Prevotellaceae bacterium
CAACACATATAATATATATAAGGTGAGAAGCACCCAACCTTCCCAGCGCTCGAGGGTGTACTTTGTGCGCAATGCGGCCCAGAGCAGAATGGCGAGGCCGGTCATCACGGCATAGTCGAAACCGAAGCCGATGTTGGCGTGATGGATAGGACAGCACATCGCTGCAACGCCTACAACACTGTAGATGTTGAACGCCACACTGCCGATGACATTGCCGATGGCCATGTCCACCTGACCTTTCCTTGCTGCTATGACAGTAGCGAAGAGTTCTGGGAACGAGGTGCCGACGGCCACGATGGTAAGACCGATGATGCGCTCCATTGCCTTTGTATCAACGCCGAGGGCGGTGCCGAGTTCCATGGCTGTGCCCGATGCTCCCTTGATGAGGAGGTTAGCACCAACGCCTAATGCAATGATGGCGGCAACGATGATGAGCAGTGCCATGCCGATATGCATGGTTGGCTGTTCCACTGTCTCAGCGGCTTTTGCCTGCTTGCGTGAGCGGCGTATCTGCCATACGATATATGTAATGAGTATTGCCAAGCCCAAGGCTCCCTCCCATCGCTCTATGGTGCCTGCCATGCCGGCGGCGGAGAGGAGGATAGCAGCGAGAATCATGAACGGTGCATCGACAGCGAGGGTGAACTTGCTGACGGTGAGTGGGACGATGATAGATGCCGCACCGAGGATGAGGGCGATGTTGGCGATGTTGGAACCAACGACATTACCGATGGCGATGCCCGGACTGCCACTGATAGCCGCCATGGTACTCACGAGGAGTTCTGGGGCTGATGTGCCAAAGCCGATGACGGTGAGGCCGATGACCATCGGACTGAGCTTCAGGCGGCGTGCCACCTGCACAGCGCCCTCAACGAGATAGTCGCCTCCTTTTATCAGAAGGAAGAAACCTACAAGGATGAATATGATGTTTAATACCATTGTACTGCGTTTGAATATCCACTACGCTTGTCGTACTTCAACACATCGGTGAGGGTTGATGCATTACAGCGGAATGAGAAGTTGTAACTGGTGTATGGCGCGAGCACCACCGAGCACGACATCTGGAAACAGTGCAGGTCGCGGGTCATTGAGGCGGTGGTCATTGATATCTTCTTGTTCTCGAAGTCATAGCCTGATGAGAAACTGATGTTCCAGCCTTCTGCCAATCGGATGTTACCCGAACAGTTGAGCGTCTGGGTGAACTTATACGGATAGCGCATGGTCTTGGTGTTGAACTTGCCACCGGTGTTCTCGCGCATGTTGATACCATAACCGATGGTGAGCGACCAAGGCATATTGAAGGTCATGTAGCCATCTTCGTCGGTCTCGGCCTTGTTGCCGCCTTTCTTTTTCTTGCGCAGACCTTTCTGGGCTTTTATCTGCACATCGTCGATGTTCGACTCCACATCAGTGTCCATGCCGTAGTCTTCTTCCATCTCTGCATCCTCGTCGTCATCATCGTCCTTGCCGGCAAAGAGTCGCGTTATCTTTTCTGGGGTGATGGGGTATGAGAGGTTCTGCGATGTTCCCTGGAATCGTCCGAAACGGCCACAGCCCCACTCTGTCCTGTCGCCCACGAATACTCGTCCGTTTTCATCAATCTCATAGGCGTAGGTGGCGAAGACAGCGTTCATGTTGAAGGTGTACGACTTGCTGAGCTTGAGTCGCAGACGTGTTGAGAGGTCGCTCCACGGATGCCTCTGGGCAGCGAGGTTGTATGACATCGACAAGCCGAAGTTATCGATAAGGCTCACCTTGACGAGCGAGTCTTCCTTGTTCTTCCATTTCATCTCGAGGTTGTTCTCCAACGACATCGACACGGAACCGGTCTTGCCCTTTCCCGGCACACCATAGAGCTGGCCCTGGAATGGAGAATACTCCACGAGCGATACGTTACCCTGAGCATCGGTCTTCTGGTAGGTTTCATAGTAGCCATAGCGCGATGCTGAGAAGTCTGGCGCATAGCTGAAACTTACGGAAGGTGTGAGGACGTGACGGATACGGTAGATCTTGTCACCGAAGATCTTACGGTTTGGAATGAAGTCTCCGTAGAGCTTTGTCGATGCTGACACGGCAACATTCCAGTTATATACATTATAGAATCCGCTGAGGGTATCTACAACCTCATGCTGTGCTGCCTCATCCCACGAACGCATATACTTTCGCATATAGGTACGGTCGGTGAAGTTGACCGACGGAGTGAGGTTGATATAATCGAACAGAGTGAAGCTTCCTGAGATTGGAATGGAATGGTTCATACCGTTCTTCCAGTCTTTCAGCGGGTTGGACTTCATGATTTCACTTTCCTTGCCCTGATAAGAGTTTGAGAGACGTCCGGTGTACGACAACGCAATCTTCTCATACCAGCGTTCCTTACCCACAGCATGCTTGCGCTTGAACGGATAGAGACGCGAGAGGGTGATATTGAGGTCAGGGAGCGTGAGGGCAATGGATGAGTCGCGCATGTTCTGCGAGAGGTTGGCCGAACTGCTGATGTTAAGACCTAACGACGAGAAGCCGGTACCCCAGTTCACGGATGATGTACGGGTACTCTGTGTCATCGACTGTGGGTTGTAGGCACTGTTGAGGTTGTTCTTCTCATAAGAAGAGGTGGCGAAGTTCACACTTGCCGACAATGTGCTGAAAGGACTCGACTTTGGGTCCTGACGGTGGCTCCACTGCACCTTGAAACTCTTCTGCTGGGTGTAGTCTGGCATACCCTTCTCACTATGACGGGTGTCCTGATAACTGAAGAGGAACGAGCCACTGAACTTATAACGTTTCTTATAGTTGGATGTGAGCGAGGCGCCCCAAGAGCCCTTGGTATAGATTTCGCCAAGGAGCTTCATGTCGATCTTATCGCTGATAGCAAAATAGTATCCACCATCACGGAGGTAGAATCCTCGGGCGGACTCATCACCATAGCTTGGCATGATGAAACCGCTGGAGTAGTTTTTCGAGAATGGGAAGAATCCGTAAGGGATGGCGAGTGGCAGTGGTACATCGGCTACAACGAGATGTGCCGGACCGAACACTACATCCTTGCCTGTGCGGAGCTTTGCGCGAGAGATCTTGAGGTAGAAGTCAGGATGCTCGGTGTTGTCGCAGGTGGTGTAACGACCATGCTGAAGGAAGATATCGCCATTGGCATCGCGCTTGGCGAGTTCACTCATGAGATAGCCTTCCTGCTGCTGGGTGGTGACATTGGTGACAAGACCTTTCTTGGTCTTGAAGTTGAAGAGCATCGTGTCGTTCTCGTAGGTGTCCTGTCCCATCTTGAAACGAGGAGTACCGGCGAGTTCGGTGTGAGTGGTGTCGGCCCATACGCCTGTGGCATGAACCATATTGGTGACATTGCTCATGTCAACACGGTCGGCATCGAGTTCCATGTTCTCGTATTTCACATTGGCAGCACCATAGAGGTAGGCTTTCTTTGTTGACGAGAGATACACCATCGAGTCGTCAGACTGATAGTGGACAGGAGCGTTGATACCGCTGGAACGCGACTTGTTGATAGAATCCAGACGGATACTATCGTCGATGGCTTTGTTGTGGGCCTCGATGGCATGCTGGATAGAGTCGAGAATCATTGCCTCACGGGCAGCTGAGTCGAGTGGCAATGCAATGCTGTCGAGGGAGAGGCTGTCGGCTGAGAGACTATCGCCGAGATGGGCGACGGCACTGTCGGCGAGCATGCTTTCCACAACATCGTTGAGGGAATCTATGCCAAGGGTGTCGTTGTCAGCACTCCTGCCGAGTGTTGACAATCCTCTTGTTCCTGCCATGATGCAGACAGCGAGACAGAGGAAAAGGGTTATGACATAGTTTCTCTTCATCCGAATTGTTCGTGTAGTTTATTAAATCGTGCTACGGTGTCATCGCCGAACTTCTGCATTGAGCGCAGCACGCGGTCGAGGGGTTTCTCGTCCTCGGGGTGAGTCTTCGAAAAGAACTTGTCGGCATAGCAGATGAGTTTCTCTTCGTCGGTCTCGGGCAACAGGTCGATAACAGGAAGAGGGAGGTTCTGCTCGGCAATATCCTTCACTGTGAGTCCAGCACCGGTATGGCGCTCGCACACCCTTGCATAAGGTTCGATGCTCTCGGCGCTCAGTCCGTTTTCCTTGGCATAACGGCGGAGGATTTCACCACCGCATACTCCATGACGGATATATGGCTCTGTTCCGTAGCACTCGATGCCAGGGGCGTCGCACATGACGATGCCGATGTCATGGAGCATTGCTGCATCATAAACAAACTGGCGGTCGAGGGGGAGGCGTTTCTCATCGATGATGCGAACAGCCATCTCTGCCACCTTCTCACTATGGAGGAGAAGAATACGGCGCAATGCCGCATTCTCTCCATAGTATTTGTTTATGATCTTGTCGATATTCATTCTGCCCTCTCGATATACGCAATCACATCGCCCTTGCGAACCTTGGCGCCCTGCTTTGCGTTGATCTCAACGAGCTTGCCGCCGAGGGCTGCTGGTACGGTGAGGAGTTCGCCCCATGTTGCCTGCATATAGCAGAAGGCGTCACCTTCGTTGTACTCCTTGCCGATGAATGGCTCAACAGATGTGCCGCACTCACCGTCACCGTTCATCTCCCAGAACAGCTGACCGTTGCATGGTGCTACGATAGCATCAGCCTTTGCGTGCTTGAATGCAGCGAGTTCCTCTGGCGAGAGTGATGTGCCGAGCTTAGCGTCCTTAGCCTTCTGGAGGTCTGCAAGGAAGTTCTTCTTAGCCTGACCCGACTTGTAGTTGCGATACTGCTCTGGGTGCATAGCAAGCTCGAAGAGTTCCTCGTCGTCCTGACCGCGATCCCAGCCGTTCTCCTCCATCTCCTTGATGAAGTTGTCGAGGTAGAGTGTCTCTGGCACGAATGAACTTGGCTCGTCTGTTACGAACTCGAAGCCCTTCTCCTTTGCCAACTCTACGATCTCTGGTGCGAGTTCACCTGGAACCTTACCCGACTTGCCGAGGATCATACCCCATACTGAGTCGTCCATCATTACATAGCGACCCTTGCCCTGCTCGATGGTGAGGAGGTTGAAGAGTGCGATGTTCTTTACATACTGTGAGAATGGTGTTACGAGTGGTGGGAAACCAACCTTTGGCCATACATACTCTACCTCGTTGAACAATGCTACGAGCATATCGTCGGTTGTGAGTTCTGGCTCGCCCTTCTTCTTTTTGAGGTTGTTGATGACGCCCTGGATACCACCGAGGTCGGCCATCATTGAACCCATCATACCGCCAGGGAGACCGCAACCGAGAAGGAGCGATGACATGTGCTTGTTGGCTGGGTTGATGAAGTAGCCGAGCCAGTCGTCGATGAACTCCTGTGTGAGTGTACGAGCCTTCATGTAAGCGTTCATGTTGATCTCTGGAACATCGAAACCTGCATCAGCGAGCATAGCGCGAACAGAGATGATGTCTGGATGAACCTTACCCCATGACAGTGGTTCGATGGCTGTATCGATGATGTCGGCACCATTCTGACATACCTCGAGGATTGAAGCCATTGAGAGACCAGGACCAGAATGGCCGTGATACTCGATGATTACCTCTGGGTGCTTGTCCTTGATAGCCTTTGTCAAACGACCGAGGAATCCTGGCATACCGATACCAGCCATATCCTTCAAGCAGATTTCAGGAGCACCAGCCTCGATGAAGAGGTCGGCCTTTGCTGCATAGTACTCAACGGTGTGAACTGGTGAGTTGGTGATACAGAGTGTAGCCTGTGGAGTCATGCCAGCCTCGGCAGCCCACTTGATTGAAGGGATGATGTTACGCTCGTCGTTCAAACCACAGAAGATTCGTGGGATATCGACACCCTGAGCGTGCTTCACCTTATACATCAACTGACGAACATCGTCAGGCACTGGATACATACGCAATGCGTTGAGACCACGATCCAACATGTGAGTCTTGATGCCCACCTCGTTGAATGGCTTACAGAAAGCACGAACGGCATCGTTTGGATTCTCGCCTGCGAGGAGGTTCACCTGCTCGAAAGCACCACCATTGGTCTCAACACGGCTGAAACAGCCCATCTCAATAATAACTGGGGCGATACGCTCCAACTGATCTTTGCGTGGCTGGAACTTACCGGAGCTCTGCCACATGTCTCTGTAAACGAGACTGAACTGAATTTTCTTCTTCATCTTGATATTGTTTTTTGTTTATTTCTTCTTACCTTTTGATAAATCCACGCGCGTTGTTTCATGCATATACGCATGCACATATACACACATGGACTGCAAAATTACAAAAAATCTGCGAGATACAAGCATCGTTTCACATCTTTTATCACACACACTCGCAGAAACAGAGAAAAACACCAATATATCATAATTATTTCGGAGAAATATCGTTACTTTGTTTTTTATTTTGTACTTTTGCAAGGAAATATGTACTGCAATATGAAGAAACTGCTTGTTTTCGCACTTTTCCTTACAGCAGCCATCAACATCGGATGCCGAGGAAGCCACAACGACAATGACGATAGTAAAGGGCATGCCACCAAGGATTTGATGCTCTCTGACGACAAGACCATCAAAGGACTTGCCTGCGACGGATGCAACGACTCCGTCATCTGGCTCTATCCCGGCGAAGGCAAAGACCCTGTGAAATACGACATCATCGATGCCACACGCAACAAGAAGGTGATCGGACAGATCAAGGTAGGCGACTGGATTGGTATTGTCACCAACCCAGAGGACTCCACTGTGGCTGATTTCGTCATCGACCTCGACCAGCTGAAAGGATCGTGGTGCTACATCGTGATGCCAACATTCCGCGAATACGACCAACTCTCGAAGAAGCAGCAGGCACGCATGGAGCGCGACATGCCTGACTCGCTGAAAGAGAAAAACCTCATTCCTCGTGAGTACGGCTTCACCTTGAAGCGTCAGT
>JAUNIK010000145.1 GCA_030523505.1 Prevotellaceae bacterium
AAGGTTATGGACGGTGAGGAGATTGGTACGTTGGTGCATAACTAACTCCCATAAGGAATCCGCCCAAGCCTTTTGAATGGCTTGGGCGGATTTCTTATTCTACTTCCTCAAACTCCACATACTCTCCTTCATCAGCAGGGATAATCTTTTTCTTCTGTGTGGTCTGTGTCGGGCCTTGCTGATTGCCGTATTGCCTACCGGAATACTGCTGACCACCATACTGCTGTGACTGACTATTAGTGGATGAATAGTCATTGTACTGCGATGTTCTCTTCATTGGTCGGAACAGCGAGAACAGTTTTGCCACAAACGACAATCCAATCATTATCACGATAAACACCGCGATAAGCACAAACACAAGAAACAATTTTATTAATGCGAACATTTCTGTTTGTTTTAATCAGTTATTAATGCTGCTCTACTTCTTTACACACATTATAACTGAAACCAAAATGTATGCCAAAATGATTATTGTCAGTGAAGAGATGAAACCTGTCAGTGCCGACTCTGCCAATAATGCAGATGTGACCATCATCATGAAACTGAACGCCATGAAACCATACTTCACCATATTTCCTGGTTCGTTGATGCCCCAATGCTTGAACTTGAATGCAAACATCGGCAGTTCGGCAACAAGCAGATAGCTGCTCAACACAACGAGTATCAGGATATATACAAAGCCATAGTCGATATTCTCGAACACATTATTATATCCTACTATCAGCGATGCCCAGAACAATGCGTTGGCTGGTGTTGGCAGTCCGATGAACGATGTACTCTGACGGGTGTCGAGGTTGAATTTTGCCAGACGCAGAGCGGAATAAGCAGCGATGAGGAATGCGAAATAAGGAATATACTCTGCCACACATCCCAATGATGCTGGCAGATCCATCACGCTCAACTGATGGAACACGATGGCTGAAGGTGCAAAGCCGAAGGTGATGTCATCGGCAAGCGAATCCATCTCCTTGCCTATTGGCGAAGATACACCCAATGCTCGTGCTGCGAGTCCATCACAGAAATCGAATCCTGCTCCAATGATGATGAACAGAAGAGCCAACTCTGGTTTGCCCATGAAAGCATTCATGGTAGCAATGCAACCCGAAATGAGGTTACAGCAAGTGATTAAGTTTGGAATATTCTTTTTCATTTCAACTCTCCTCTTTCTCGTTATCGTATTACTCCGAATCCACGCTATCGCTAGGCTCCCTCTCCTCGTGGGAGAGGGCGGGGGGTGAGGCTACTTAAGTTTCGCAATTACAGTTTGGTCACCTGTGGTCTTCTGCCCCATCTTCACACACACCTCTGTACCTATAGGAAGGAACACATCCACGCGGCTACCGAACTTGATGAATCCGAGATGCTCATCGATGAAACACTCCTCGCCTGCTTCTGGGTATGTGACGATACGGCGGGCTACAGCACCAGCAATCTGGCGACAGAGCACTTTCACACCGGTTTCTGTTTCGATGAGCACATCAGCATGTTCGTTCTCCTCAGCAGCCTTTGGCAACCAAGCCTTATGGAAATTTCCGTCGAAATGATGCACTTCGAGCACCTTTCCGTCAACCGGGAACCAATTGGCGTGAACATTGAAGAGGCTCATGAAGATGCTTATCATGATACGACGCTCATGGAAATATTCGTTCTCATCTACTTCCTCAATCACCACAACCTTGCCGTCAGCCGGTGCTACAACGATATTGTCGGTATCCTCCAATGGGAATCGACGGATTGGACAACGGAAGAAGTTCAATATGATTGCATAGGTAGTACCGAAGACAACAGCAAAGAGCCAGAAAGCAAGGTGGCTGTCGAAACAACGCCACAACAACAAGCCTACGGCTGCAATAAAAATACCACACCAGACGAGTGTATCAGTACCCTCGCGATGAAGGCGCATCTTCTTCAGTTTCTTGAGTTTATCTATCTTTTTTGACATTAGTAGTGAGGATTAAACAGACAATGTACGCGCACGTGCATATACACAGTCTCGCAATTTGTTTACAAAGTTAAAGTTTATTTTTGAAAAACGCAAAATAAATCATATTAAACTGTCCGAAGATTGAAAGAAAAATAGTATCTTTGCACAAAATCCACGTAACAATGCAAGATTTCATCCATTTACACGTACATACACACTACTCTCTTCTTGACGGAATGTCGAAGGTGAACGAGATTGTCGACAAGGCTATCGCCGATGGTCAGCGCGGTATCGCATTGACCGACCACGGTAATATGTTCGGTATGAAAGAGCTGTTCGATTATTGCAACAGCGTGAACAGCAAACGCGCGAAGGAAGGTCTCGAACCGTTCAAGCCTATCTTCGGTTGCGAGATGTATGTTGCCCGCCGCGACAAGGAGAACATGTCCGAGCGCATCGACCGTAGCGGTAACCACCTCATCGTTCTTGCAAAGAACGCCAACGGATACCGCAACCTCATCCAGCTGGTTTCCAGAGCATGGGTCGATGGCAACTATATCCGTCCTCGTACCGACAAGAAAGACCTTGAGCGATTCCACGAAGACCTTATCATCTGTTCTGCCTGCGTTGCGGGCGAACCTCAGGAACTGATCCGTCGTGCCCTTCGACTGGAGAAATACGCCATGACCGAGTCGCGTTCTCCTGAGGAACTGTTCCAGATGGCCGACGATGCTGTGAGATGGTATAAGGAAGTGTTCGGCGATGACTACTACATGGAACTGATGCGTCACGAGGTGAAGGATCCTACAGTCCGTGCTAACCGCGACACTTATCCTGTGCAGAAAGCCGTAGAGCCTTATCTCATCAAACTGGCACAGAAATACAATGTGAAACTCGTATGTTCCAACGACTCCCACTTCCTCAACAAGGAGGATGCCGAGGCTCATGAGATTCTGCTCTGCCTCTCTACGGGCAAAAAACTATCTGAGGATCACATGCTCTACTCTAAGCAGGAGTGGCTGAAGACTCGTGAGGAGATGAACGAGGTGTTCGCCGATATCCCTGAGGCGTTGAGCAACACCATCGAGATTCTCGACAAGGTGGAGACCTACGACCTCGACAGTGCTCCTATCATGCCATTCTACCCTATCCCTGAGGACTTCGGTACTGAGGAGGAGTGGCGCACTATGTTCTCCGAGGAGCATCTCTTCAATGAGTTCACCACCGATGAGTATGGCAAGAACGCTATGCCTGAGGATGAGGGACAGAAGAAGATAAAGCGATTGGGTGGCTATGAGAAACTGTATCGTATCAAGTTCGAGGGCGACTATCTCGGCAAGTTGGCCTACGAGGGTGCTTCGCGCCTTTATGGTACTGGCTATTCGCTCGTTGAGGGCAAGGCTATGCAACCTGACGACCTGTCGCAGTGGGCTGCCGAACATGGAATCCGTCAGGAGGTCGATGAGCGTATCCGATTCGAGCTGCATATCATGAAGACCATGGGCTTCCCTGGTTACTTCCTCATCGTGCAGGACTTCATCAACTCTGCCCGAAAAGACCTTGGTGTATGGGTGGGTCCTGGACGAGGGTCGGCTGCAGGATCTGTGGTAGCTTACTGTCTTGGTATCACAAAACTCGACCCACTGAAATACGACTTGCTGTTTGAGCGTTTCCTCAACCCTGACCGTATCTCATTGCCTGATATCGATACCGACTTCGATGACGATGGTCGTGGAAAGGTGCTCCAGTGGGTAATGGATAAATATGGTCGCGACAACTGTGCCCATATCATCACCTACGGTTCCATGGCGGCAAAGAACTCCATCAAGGATGTGGCTCGCGTGGAGGATATCCCATTGCCGAAGGTTAATGCTTGGTGCAAGGCTATGCCCGACCGTCTGCCTGACGGCATGAAATCAAAACTGCCGAACTATCTCAAAGTAACAAAGGAATTGCAGGATGCCCAGGCTTCTCCTATCAAAGAGGAAAGCGACACCATATCTCATGCTCTGCGTCTTGAGGGTACGGTGCGCAACACCGGTATCCACGCCTGCGGATTCATCATCTGCCGCGATCCTATATCTGAGCATGTACCGGTTTCTACTGCCGACGACCCTGATTTCCCTGACATCAAGACTGCCGTGACACAGTACGACGGTCATGTCATTGAGTCAACGGGACTCATCAAGATGGACTTCCTCGGATTGAAGACCCTCTCCGAGCAGAAGGAGTGTGTGAAGAACATCAAACTGACTCGTGGCATTGATGTTGACCTCGACACAATTCCTATCGACGATCCAAAGACCTACGAACTGTATCAGCGTGGCCAGACCGTGGGTACATTCCAGTTTGAGTCGGCCGGTATGCAGAAATACCTCAAGGAGCTCCACCCTACCGTATTTGAGGACCTCATCGCCATGAACGCCCTGTACCGTCCGGGACCAATGGACTACATCCCTTCGTTCATTGCCCGCAAGAACGGACGCGAGCCAATCTCCTATGATATCGACTGCATGGAGAAATACCTCAAGGACACCTATGGTATCACCGTTTATCAGGAGCAGGTGATGCTTCTCTCCCGTCAGCTTGCCGACTTCACCCGTGGTGAGTCCGATGCCCTCCGAAAGGCAATGGGTAAGAAGAAAAAGGACATCGTTGACAAGATGAAACCTAAGTTCATCGAGGGCGGAAAGAAGAACGGTCATGATCCGAAGATTCTCGAGAAGATATGGGCTGACTGGGAGAAGTTTGCTTCCTATGCGTTCAACAAGTCACATGCGGCATGTTATTCGTGGGTGGCTTATCAGACAGCATACCTCAAGGCCAACTACCCTGCCGAGTTCATGGCGGCACTGCTCACCCGTCGAAAGAGCGATATCAAGGAAATCACAAAGTTGATGGATGAGTGCAAGAACATGAAAATCGCCACCCTCGGTCCTGATGTCAACGAGTCGTTCTCCGACTTCGGTGTGAACAAGAAGGGCGAGATCCGTTTCGGACTTGCAGCCATCAAGGGTATGGGCGAGGCTGCCGCAGAGGCAATCATCAGCGAGCGAAACGCCAATGGTCCTTACGCCGATATCTATGATTTTGCCAAGCGCCTTAACTTCTCACAGGTGAACCGCAAGGCATTCGAATCACTCGCGTTGAGTGGTGGTTTCGACAGTTTCGGCATTCAGCGCGAGCAGTATTTCGCTGTTGCCAATACCAAGGGTGAGACATTCATCGAGACCGTTGTACGTTTCGGCCAAAACTATCAGAATGCCATGAACGAAGCTAAGGCGTCGCTCTTCGGTTTCGAGGACATGAACATGGCAATTGCGATACCACAGCCACCGAAAAACTTCGTTCGCTGGAGCCAGATAGAGAAACTGAACAAAGAGCGCGAACTGGTTGGTATCTACCTCTCAGCTCATCCACTCGACGACTATAGCATTGTACTCAAATCGATGTGCAACACCCAGTGTGTGGAACTCGCCAATAAGGAAGAGCTCACCAAGAAGCAGGAGATTGTCTTTGGAGGCATCGTCACTGGTGTCAGGACTGGTATCTCTAAGCGCGACAAGCCATTCGGCATCGTCACCATTGAAGACTATTCCGGTTCTGGCGAGTTGGCACTCTTCGACGACTGGCACATGTGGTCGAGCAAGTTTATCGAGGGCACGCCGTTGTATATCAAAGCGAAATACACCACACGATTCGCCAACAGCACCTACTATACCCTCACCATTGGTTCTGTGGAATATATGCACGATATCAAGGAGAAATCCATCGACCGATTCACTATCTCCGTCCGCAGTGACAAATTGACCAACGAGTTAGTCGAGGATTTGTCAGAGATGATCAACGAGAACAAGGGTGATGTACCGTTGTTCATGCAGATTTTCGATGTGGAGAGTGGCACTTCGTTGCTTCTTCAGGCAAAGCAGACCGGCATCGATGTAAACCACCGCATCACGGCCTTCCTCGACTCTAAGGAAGAATTCAACTATTTCGTAAACTAACCCGCAGTTTTCACACTGCACCAACAATAAAGGCCCGCCCCAGGCGAGCCTTTTTGTTTATCTATAAATCGAGCCAATTGGGCCGTGGAGTCAGAACATGAAAGCGGTGTTTTGAGAAGCAATTTGCACAAAAACTAGTCGTCAAATGGATTCTATTTCGAACATTTTATCTCCCATTGCCTTTTTGATAAGGTTGCTGCGGTACCACACTGTCTGGCGAGGGATGTCCATGAGGTTGGCAATTTCAGGATTGCTGATGCCTGCCTTCATAAGATAGGCTGTTTGCAGAACAGGCTACGTAAGTCGAGGTATCTTATCCTGTATCTCACGCTTGAAGGTAGGATACATAGCATCAATTGCCGACATTAGTTCTTCCCAATCGTTGTTTGTCAAAGAATGCAGACCGACTGCTGATTTCTTGAATCTCTCGATTATCTCAGAGGCATTATCTTCTGTGTTTCGCATGAGCGCCATCTGCATAAGGGCATCGTTCTGTGCCTTTTTCACATTAATCTCTTTCGAGTATTCGGAAATCTGCTTATCTCTTGCTACAATCAGTTCAAGCATTCGCCTTCTGCGATTCAGGTAAAAAACAGCACTTCCAAAAAATATCAAAATAAGTAGAAGAGACATAGCAAACAATCGTGTTCTTATTGTCTCATCACGCTTCATAATTGCGGTCTCCTCTTCAATGTTTCTTTGATAGTGGTATTCGGCTTCAGCATTTCTTGTCTGCTCAAATCTTCTGTCTTCAATGACGGCATCATTCAGTTCTGCAAACAGAAGGGCATATTTTGCAACACTGTCTGCCATACCCTTGTGCTCATAGCAGAGCATTAATTCATGGGCAGCATCACAACGGGTATCGATCGGGATACTTTCGTTCAAGTCCTGTTTATAATAATGTATGGCAGTATCCACGGATTCATATTTTAGACAGTATGTTCCCATAGCAGTATTATAGTTCTGTGGAC
>JAUNIK010000146.1:0-1426 GCA_030523505.1 Prevotellaceae bacterium
GTTCCCGAGGCTCCTGCCACCGTTCCCGAGGTTTTTCCCTCGGGTCTAACGCGCTTGCAGAACGAGATAGCATCAACCTCGCACTTCTCGATACAGTCGCCGCAGACAACACAGCGGGTATAGTCAATCTCATGGTTCTTGAAGTCAATACAAGCCGACTTACAGTTGCGTGCACACTTTCCGCAGTTCTTACACTTGTCGGTGTCGATGGTGATAGCCATCAGTGGGCGGCAACCGATATATCCGAGGATTGTTCCCACGGGACATACCGTATTGCAGTATGTACGACCGCCACGCCATGCCAGAACGGCAATGACAACGAGCGTTACTACGGCGATGATGAGCGTCACGCCACCAGTCATCAGCACGTCAGCACGATAGAACAGATAACTGTCGTAATGCTCTGCGATGCCAGCCAGTGCGTTGTTACCCCATATCCAAAGAGGACGGAACAGGGTGTTGGCGATACGGCCGAAGGCTGAATAAGGAGCCAGCAGCGATGTCAGTCCCAATGGGAAGAGTGCCACCATGACAACGAGGAATGCCAGACGCAGTTTTGTCTTTGCCTTCGAAAACTTGTAAGGATTGCGCTTGCCGATGCGACCGATACGAGCAATGATATCCTGCATCACGCCCATAGGACAGATTACAGAACAGTAGATACGACCGAAGCCGATGGTAAGCAGAACGACTATCGCCAGTGGCACGAGTGACAGGCCGAGCAATGCTGGCCAGAACTGTAACTTTGCCATCCACGAGAAGTAGGTGTGGATGGTTCCGGTGAAGTCGAGAAACATCAGTGTGATGCCAACAAAAAACAGTGTGGCAAGCACAATGCGGAGTTTACGAATCATAGATAGTAAAGTATTTTATCCCTTTTTAATATTATTTTACTGCAAATATAGCAATTATTTTAAAGAAAAGCATTATATTTGCCGAGAAATTTCTATTGAGAGTACATTTTGTTTATTTTTTAAATCCAATCAAACTGATTATGAAGAAAATTCTTTTAGTTGCTTGCGTTGCAGTGATGGCATTTGCAAGCTGTGGTAACAAGACCACTCCAGCCGAGGCTGTTGATTCTGTAGAAGTTGAGGCAACTGTTGACAACGCTGCTGACGAGGCACTCGCACTCGTAGAGACACAGCTCGAGGGAACCGACGCTAACGCTCTCAAGGCTGCTCTCGCTAACCTCCAGGCTACTTATGCAGCCCTCGTTGAGGCAGGCGACCTCGAAGGTGCAAAGGCATTCGCTTTGAAGATTCAGGAGTTCGTTGCTGAGAAGTCAGAGGCTATCAAGAACCTCGCTAACGGTGAGGCAACAATCCTCGGTCTTGTTGACGGTATCAAGAACCTCCCTACATCAGCAGAGGCTACTGCTGAGGAGGCACTCGCTGCTGTTCAGGCTGACGCAAAGACTCTCGCT